>CAMBAD010000004.1 GCA_945864085.1 uncultured Streptococcus sp. | reverse complement strand
GTTCCAAGGTTTCTAGGCTTTTACGAGCAGTGCGACACACTCGACGTGATGCGTATTCGGAAACAAATCCACCGGCTGAACCTTGGTCAGTTTGTAGCCCAATTCTTCATAGAGTTTGACATCACGCGCCATGGTGGCAACATTGCAGGAGATATAGACCACTTTATCTGGCTGCACAGAGGCGCTGGTTCTGATAAAGCTTTCGGTAAGGCCTTTTCGTGGTGGGTCAACGACAATGATAGTCGGCCGAATACCTTCTTTAACCCAGTTTTTCATGGCTGACTCAGCACTATCACAAACATAAGTCGCATTGGTAATTCCATTTCGGGCAGCATTTTTCTGGCTATCTAGGACTGCTTTTTCAACTACCTCTACACCGTAAACATGTTTGACCTGTTTGGCAAAAGATAAACCAATGGTTCCAATTCCAGAATAGGCATCAATCACAATGTCATCAGCGGACAAATCCGCAAAGTCAATGGCAGTCTGGTAGAGCTGCTCTGCCATTTCCGTATTGACCTGATAGAAAGATGGGGCTGAAATTTCAAATTCATTGCCTAACATGGTATCCACAAGGGTTTCCGTACCATGTAGCAGACGGAATTCGTGACCAAAGATGGCATTGGTATGCTGGTCATTGATGTTTTGAATGACAGAAACCAAATTTGGAAACTGGCTGGTCAAGCGCTCAATCAAGGTTTCAATACGGAAAATTTTGGGACGAGTGGTCACCAAAATCAGCATCAGCTGACCCGAATAATGACCGCGACGCACAACAATATTTCTGATAAGACCTGTCTGCTCTTGCTCATCGTAGGGTTTTAAATCCAATTTGCGTAACAGATCACGAGTTGCCAGAATCAAGGCATCAATTTCCTTGTGCTGGATATAAAAATCTTCAATCGGTACCAAGTCATGAGAATTTTTACGGAAAAAGCCTGTCTCTAACTGACCATTGACGCGCCGAACTGGCACCGCTGCCTTATTCCGATAAGCGAGGGGATTTTTCATGCCTAGCGTATCTCCCACTGCGACATCTGAAATTCCTGCAATCTTACGCAGACTATTCTCAACCTGCTGTTTCTTAAATTCGAGTTGAGCAGAGTAGGACAAGTGTCCCAAATCAGCAATCCCTGTTCTCAGATAGGTCAAATCCAAGTCCTGATTACGGTCTGGTGAGAAGCTCAGCCATTCTTCCACCTTGCCAAAACCAACCTGCTTCTTCAGTTTCAAGACACGCATGGAAATTTTTTCACCAGGCAGGGCATTGTCTACAAAAAAGACAAAACCATCTAACTTGGCAACTCCCTGTCCTTCGTGGGTCAGGTCCACAACTTCTACTTCTACAATATCATTCTTTTTTAACATGATTTCCTCTTTCTATCAGACTTTGAAAAAGGAGCAAGGTCTGACTCAAGAATACTTCTTTTGACCTCCTTGCTCCTAAATTTTCACCTTGATGATTAAAGCCAGACTAACGTAAACCTAACTGTGCTAGTTGGTCCTGGTATTTGGCAAAATCGATTCGCAGGCCCAGACCGCCATAAATATCATAGTCCTCAACCCAATCATAAATTTCAGGAACCGTTGAGCGCTCAATTCCCTTAGCCGCATCCAGCAAGATACCTGTTCCCTGTAACCACATAAAACTTTGAGGAACTGTAGTCGGTGTCATGGCGTATACTTGACCTAATGCCTCTGCTCCAGAGAATAATTTCATAGGATTTTTTGCTTGACTGATAAGCGCTGCTAACACTTCCTGTTGCCTTCTTGTACGACCGAAATCCCCCTCATCATCCGAACGGAAACGAGCATAGTTCAGCAAGGTCTTGCCATCCATCCGCTGAGGACCAACTTGAATCGTTTGATAAGGACTGCCACCAGAAGCAAAGCCCAAATCATCTGGCACATCGACCGCTGAGACTACTTCCCCATTCACTGTAGAAAACTGAGCGTTTATTTCAACTCCTTCAGGAAACATGGTATCGACCGTTTGAGTAAAGGTTGAAAAATCAATCATGGCATAATACTTAATATCAATATCAAAGTTGTTTTTGAGAGCTATTCGCACCTCTTCTGCCCCTTGCTGATCCTCTTGCTCACCAAGCGAATAGGCTGTATTGAGTTTATAATCATAACCTTCAATATCTACCAAAATATCTCGCATAAAACTAACCAGCTTCACAGTGTTGTCACTATTATTGACATTCAAAACCATAATGGAATCGGTACGTGTTTCACCAGAAGTCTCGCCTGCCCTGCCATCTGTTCCCAGAATCAAAATATTGGTACCGTTGGCAGTGTCAACTCCGTTGAAAACCTCTGGTACAGGTTTTTGCTCCACACTGTTGACACCTTTGATAAACATAAAAATCATGCCAACAATAGTCACTGCAAATAGTGTCAGTATCCCCAAACTAATACGCTTAAACCAGTTTCTTTTCCTAGCTGGTCGGGGTTTGGGAGATTTTGGAGCAGGAATAGGCTCCGGCTTAGGCGCTTTCGCCTGCTTCCTCAACCGCTCCTTACGCGAACGACTGCTGGGATATTCTGGGAGAAGAAAATCATCTTCTGAACTGGCAGAATCATAACTGTCATCTGCAACTTGGACCCGCTCAGGAGCTTTAGGTACCACTTTTCTGGATGGTTGAACATCCTGAGGAACATAGCCTGAGTCTCTTTTGGCGAGCAGGTAGTCCAATTCTCGGCGTTCCTTATCATTCAAATAATGAATATTTTTGTGTAAATAGTCCAACCGCAACTCTTCGTGACGGGTTAGAAGATTATTATTTTTTGTCATTGCATCACTTTCATATTACCGTGCTCTATAAACAGGGTAATTCCCTAATATTTTATATCCTATGCCCAGGCTATGCAATTCTTCCAATGAAAAATGAATCAGATCATCAGCCTGTTTTTCCATATCGATGATAAAGAAATATTCTCCCAAAGCAGTCTTCAAGGGCCGGCTTTCAATCTTGGTCAAATTGATACCACGCCAAGAAAAGACCGACATAGCCTTGTACAAAGCTCCTGGAAGATTATCTGGCAAGGTTAAGGCCAGAGAAACCTTCTGAGCAGTCTCTTCTAACTCCAACACAGGCGCCGTATGCCCTAAAATCCAAAAACGTGTGAAATTTTCATCGATTTCCTGGATATTTTGAGCAATAACCTGCAAATGATATTCTTCTGCTGCTGCATGAGGAGCAATGGCAGCAAATGGCTGGTCAGCATGTTCTGCTACAAAACGCGCGGCATAGGCTGTGCTAGCTGTCATTTCCAGACGAGCCTTGGGAAAATGTTCCTGAACAAATTTTTTCCCTTGGGCAATTGCTTGCGGATGGGAATAAATAACCTCAATCGGTTTGTCAGCACTGGTTGCCAACAGTTGTTGAGCAATCGGCTGGACAATTTCAGCTACAGCGTGTATCTCAGCCTGATGAAACAGATAATCAATGGTTTCATGGACACTGCCTTCAATAGAATTTTCAACAGGTATGACCGAATAAGTGACCTGACCAATTTCAAAGGCTTTCATGACCTCTGTAATGGTCTCGAAAGCCTGTAACTCTGCATGTGGAAAGGCCTGTTGGGCCACTTGATGGGTAAAGGAGCCACGTGGGCCTAAATAGGCTACTTGCATAGAATCTTCCTTACTACTTGTTCTGGACTTAGCTGATCTGTATCAATAACCGTTTCTGCCAATCCGTCATATAAAGCCATCCGTTCTTGGTAAATAGCTTGAAATTCCTCTCGTGTATGCTGCAAAAAGAGGGGGCGTTGAGAGGCTTGATCGTTGCTGATTCGCTCATAAGCTACATCAAAAGAGGCTGTTAACAGAATATTGCGTGACTTATTGGCCCGCAACAAGTCCCTGTTTTTCTGGGATTTCACCACACCACCGCCCGTCGATAGCAAACAATCCCCAGGCAGCTGCAACAATTCCTCCAACAACTCCGATTCCAGCTTACGAAAGGCAGCTTCTCCCTGGCTCGCAAAATAATCTGAAATTGGCATACCAATTTGCTTTTCGAGCAAGTGGTCCATATCGTAGACTGGCAAACCTAACAAGTTAGCTACCGTTGTCTTACCAACTCCCATGAACCCCAATAATACTAGCGGCATCCGTTCTCCTAATCTATCAAACTATTGAGGTGGTCAAAGAAGGCTGGATAGCTGGTATTGATTGCTTCTGCTCTCTCCAGAACCACTTGGCCATTCTCAGCCAGAAGGGCTGCAATAGCGGTCATCATACCGATACGGTGGTCTCCAAAAGTATTGACAGTCGCACCGTGCAAAGGCGTTGGACCATGAATAATCATACCATCCGCTGTCGGTTCAATCTTGGCCCCCATGCTATTGAGCGCATCTGCAACCACCTGAATGCGGTCGGTTTCCTTAACTTTCAGCTCCTCCGCATCCCGAATCACCGTAGTTCCATTAGCTTGGGTAGCCAAAAGGGTGATAATTGGCAACTCATCAATCAAGCGCGGAATCAGTTCGCCTGCTATTTCTGTCCCCTGTAATTCTGATGTTTCAACACTGATCGTTGCAGATTTAGCGTGGACATCAACATTTGACATGGTCATCTTGCCTCCCATGGCCTTGATGACATCCAGAATTCCCGTCCGTGTTTCATTGATACCGACATTTTCTAAGACAATCTTGGCATTGGGAACAATCAAGCCAGCAACCAACCAAAAGGCTGCACTTGAAATATCTCCAGGAACCGTAATCTCCTGCGCTGTAAATTCCTGCCCACCTTTGATACGGATTTCCTTACCATTGACAGCCAACTCTCCGCCGAACTGGACAATCATGTCTTCGGTATGGTTGCGGGTCAATTCTTTTTCAATAATGACAGACTCGCCATCTGCCTGTAGGGCAGCAAATAACAGAGCGGACTTAACTTGAGCAGAAGCAACTGGAAGCTGGTAATGAATGGGTTTCAAATTCTTGCTGCCTTTGATAGTCAACGGTGGTAAATCACGCTCGGTCTGCCCAGAAATGTCCACCCCCATCTGACTAAGAGGAATGGTCACACGATCCATCGGCCGCTTGGATAGAGAGTCATCACCAAACATGGTCGCCTCAAAATCCTGACCAGCCAAGACGCCTGAAATTAAGCGGATTGAAGTTCCAGAGTTCCCCATGTCCAGCTGATTGTTCGGAGCCTTCAAACCTTCAAAACCAACACCATGAACTTCTATCACTTCTCCCTTATCTTCAATGATGACACCCAAGTCACGAAAAACCTGCATGGTAGACAGGACATCTTCACCACGCAAAATATCATGAACCCTAGTCACTCCCTTGGCTAAGCTACCAAAAATGATTGAGCGATGACTGATGGATTTGTCTCCAGGGACTCGGATGGTTCCTTCCAATGCTGTTACATTTGTTCTTAATTTCATGACCTTACCTCAAAAATAGTTTCGCTTCTATTTTACCACATTTGCAGAATATTTTCTGATATTATGACAACTCCTGACCGAAAAAATACAAATCTGCTTTCATTTTTATTCAAAATACAGGTAAGAAAGATCGTATGTTGCTAAAAATAGTAACAAAAAAGTGCTATTTTTAGCCCCCTAAGACAAGCCTGTGTCCAATTATAGGGAATGAATAGTCAGAATTTACTGTAAATTTAGCTCAATTTGTGAATATCAGTTTTAAATTCCTCAGAATCATGATATAATTGAGAAATCTACTAATGAAAGAGGAATGAACCATTGTTTACACCCATCAGTGAAAAAATTGACATCAATCAAGTGAGAGAGCATTCAAAATTATCTCCTGAAACACTTGCCAAAAAACAAGCCCGAGACCGTGAACTTGAAGCGATTTTAAAAGGCGAAGATGATCGCCTGCTCCTAGTTATCGGCCCATGTTCTTCCGATAATGAAGAGGCAGTTTTAGACTACGCTCATCGCTTGGCCAAACTCCAAGAGGAAGTCAAGGACAAAATCTTTATGGTTATGCGAGTCTATACCGCTAAACCTCGTACCAACGGAGATGGCTACAAAGGGCTTATGCACCAACCAGATACCGAGGCTGCTCCAAGCTTGATTAACGGTATCAAGGCTGTGCGTAATCTCCACTATCGTGTCATAACCGAGACTGGTTTGACAACAGCCGATGAAATGCTCTATCCTGAAAACCTGCCGCTGGTTGATGATTTGGTATCCTACATCGCTATCGGAGCTCGCTCAGTTGAAAACCAGCAACACCGCTTTGTCGCGTCAGGTATTGATGTCCCAACAGGCTTGAAAAATCCAACCTCTGGCAACCTAAAAGTCATGTTTAACGGTATTTTTGCTGCTCAGAAGAAGCAATCCTTCCTCTTCAACAATACTGAAGTCGAGACATCAGGCAACTCACTTGCTCACGTTATCCTCCGCGGTGCAGTCAATGAAAATGGTAAATATTTGCCAAACTACTACTACGACAACCTCCTGGAGACCATTGACCTCTATGAGCAATTCGGCTTGAAAAATCCATTTATCATCATTGACACCAACCATGACAACTCTGGTAAAAATTATCTGGAACAAATCCGTATCGTTCGCCAAACCCTCATCAATCGTGATTGGAACGAATCCATCCGTAACTATGTACGTGGCTTCATGATTGAGTCTTACATCGAAGACGGTCGTCAAGATAATCCAGATGTGTACGGAAAATCCATCACCGACCCTTGCCTAGGCTGGGAAAAAACACAAGAACTCATCCGAGAAATTTACAATAGATAGGAAACAACCATGGGAATTCACCAACGAAGTACCAGTATTGACATAAAACAAGTTAAAGAATTATCCAAATTGGAAGGAAATTTTCTAGCCGCAAAAGAACAGCGTGACGAGGAATTGAAACGACTGATTCGAGGAGAAGATGACCGACTACTCTTGGTTATTGGGCCATGTTCTTCTGACAATGAAGAGGCGGTTTTAGAGTATGCCCGCCGCCTTTCCAAACTTCAAGAGGAAGTCAACGATAAAATCTTCATGGTCATGCGGGTGTACACTGCCAAGCCACGTACAAATGGAGAAGGCTATAAAGGCCTGGTTCACCAACCCGACACCTCTAAATTACCGGACCTTATCAATGGTATCGCCGCTGTCCGCAACCTACACTATCGTGTCATTACCGAGACTGGTCTGACCACTGCTGACGAAATGCTCTACTCTGCCAACTATCCTCTCGTAGAAGATTTGGTATCCTACCATGCCATCGGCGCTCGCTCGGTTGAAGACCAAGAACACCGATTCGTTGCCTCTGGGATTGACATGCCAACCGGTATGAAAAACCCAACTTCTGGCAATTTGACCGTCATGTTCAATGCCATCTACGCTGCGCAAAATAAACAAAACTTCATTTACCGTGACGCAGAAGTTGATACAGATGGCAATCCGCTTGCCCACGCCATTCTTCGTGGTGCCAATACCGAACAAGGTACTTACGAGCCAAACTACTACTACGATATTCTCTTAAAAACCATCAAGCAATATGAACAGTTTGGACTAGAAAATCCATTTATCGTCATCGATACCAACCATGATAATTCTGGTAAAAATTACCTAGAACAAATCCGTATCGTCCGTCAAACACTGATTAATCGTGCTTGGAATGAATCCATTCGAAAATATGTGCGTGGCTTTATGATTGAATCCTACTTGGAAGATGGTCGTCAGGATAGCCCAGAAGTTTTTGGAAAATCCATCACCGACCCATGTCTAGGTTGGGAAAAAACGGAAGCCCTCATCCGCGAAATCCATCAAACACTCTAACAAGTTTATCAAACTACAAAAAAGCTGGAGGTAACCTGTGACTATTGATGGATATACTCGCCTTGCTGCTGTTGTAGCAAAACCTATTAAACATTCTATTTCCCCCTTCATCCACAATCTTGCTTTTGAAGAAACTGGGGTCAATGGGGTTTATCTGGCTTGGGAAATCCCAGAGGAGGATTTGGCTGCTACACTTGAGAATATCAAACGCTATGATATGTTTGGAATCAATCTTTCCATGCCCTATAAACAGGCGGTATTGCCCTACCTAGATGAATTAACCGAGTCTGCTCGCTTGATTGGAGCTGTCAATACCGTTATTCATAAAGATGGAAAGCTAATCGGTCACAATACAGATGGCATTGGTTTTTTCAAGAGTTTAGAAAAACAAAGAGATTTCCAGGTAAACAACAAGCAGCTAACCATTCTGGGTGGAGGCGGTGCGTCTACTGCGATTATGGCTCAAGCTGCCCTAGACGGTGCCAAGGAAATAACCATTTTCAGTCGCAGCCAGAGTGTGGAACGAACACAAGCTGCTGTTGAAACCATTTCCCAAGTGACTGGAGTTCCCATGCAGGTGTTACCTATTGAGGATAAGCAATTGCTACAAGAAAAGATTACTGAGTCAGACCTGTTGGTCAACGGTACCAGTGTAGGAATGGATGGGCATTCCCTGCCTATCCCGTCTGATTTGCTATTTCCTGAAAACGTATTGGTTGCTGATGTTATTTACCAACCATTTGAAACACCTTTGTTGAAACTAGCCCAGTCACAAGGCACCCCTACTATCAATGGCTTGGGCATGCTTCTCTTCCAAGCAGCTGAAGCATTCCAAGCCTGGACTGGAAAAGAAATGCCCACCGACTTGATTTGGGACCAATTAATTCAGAAATACGACATCAAATAGAGAGGAAATCGGATGAAACTGACCGTCAATCTTCCCCACAATCCCTATGACATCCTCATTGAAAGAGGAAGTTTAGCACAGACAGGTTCTTGGGTTAAAGGACTCTGGAAACCTCAGAAAATCGCCATCATTACAGATGACCATGTCGGCGCCCTATATGCTGAAACGGTTCAAGCTAGTTTGGAACAAGCTGGTTTCGAGACCATTGTCTTTGAATTTCCAGAAGGCGAAGCCTCAAAAAATCTTGACACTGTCAATCAGGCCTACGAATTTCTCGTAAAAAATAGCATGACACGCAGTGACGGAATCATTGCCCTCGGCGGAGGTGTCGTGGGCGATTTGGCAGGCTTTGTTGCTTCTACCTATATGCGTGGCATCCATTTCCTACAAATCCCGACCAGCCTAACTGCTCAAGTTGATTCTTCTATCGGTGGAAAAACTGGCGTGAACACCCCATTTGCTAAAAATATGGTGGGTACCTTCTGTCAACCCGATGGCGTACTGATTGACCCTGATACCCTCAATACCTTGGGTAAACGTGAATTGATTGAAGGAATGGGCGAAGTTGTCAAATACGGTTTAATCGATGACGTTGAACTCTGGGAAACCCTAGACCAATTAGACGGTTCTGTTGAGAGTATTTTGGAGCATGCAGACTATATCATCTACCATTCTTGCGAGGTCAAACGCAAGGTTGTTGTCGAGGATGAATTGGACAACGGTGTCCGCCTGTACTTAAACTTCGGTCATACCATCGGCCATGCCATTGAAGCCACCGCTGGCTATGGCCAGGTCATGCACGGTGAAGCTGTTGCCATTGGCATGGTCCAAATCTCACGCGTCGCTGAGAAACAAGGACTCATGCCAGCTGGTATCACTGAAAAAATTATCGCCATGTGTGAGAAGTTCGGCTTGCCGACTGCTCACCAACCTTGGAATGTAGACGAATTGTACGCTGCTCTGACACGAGATAAAAAGGCGCGAGGCAAAACCATCAAACTCGTCATCGTCCCACAATTAGGACAGGCTGCTATTCACCAAATTGCCATGGAAGAAATGCTAGAATTTCTTCAAGCATAAAAAAAAGACTACTGACTTGCATAAATCAGTAGTCTTTTTTTATAAAATCATCTCATCGTCAGTCAACTTCTCACCACTGTTTTTGTAGAAAAGATCCATTAGGTGTTGAACAGTCAAGTTCTTCTTCTCTTCTCCTTCTACATCGACAACGATCTGACCACGGTGCAGCATGACCAAACGGTTGCCATATTCAATGGCATTTTCCATATTATGGGTAATCATGAGGGTTGTCAGTTGGTGGCTCTCAACAATTTTCTTGGTCAAGGCCATGACCATATCACTGGTCTTTGGATCCAAGGCCGCAGTATGTTCATCCAAGAGGAGAACTTTTGGTTTGACAAGCGAAGCCATCATCAAAGTCAAAGCCTGACGTTGACCGCCTGAGAGAAACTGCGTGTCTACTCTCATACGGTCTTCCAAGCCCAAACCAAGTTCTTTCAAGGCTTCCTTGAAAATAGCACGTTCGCTATCCTTAACTCCCCAGCCAAGACCACGTGACAATCCGCGACGGTAGGCAATGGCCATGTTTTCTTCAATGGTCAAACGGGAAGCTGTTCCCATCTTAGGATCTTGGAAGACACGGCTGATGTCCTTAGAACGCTTGGCAGCAGGTATATGCTTGATGGATTTTCCCTCCAGAAGAATATCACCCGAATCAACCTGCAAGGCCCCTGCCAGTGAGTTCATGAAAGTAGACTTTCCAGCACCGTTACCACCGATAATGGAAATGAAATCACCTTCTTTTACATCTAGGTTTAACCCGCGAAGGACATGGTTCTCATTGACAGTACCTGCTTCGAAGGTTTTATGAATAGCTTGAATTGATAAAATAGTAGTCATGACTTCCTCCTAAGCAGTTCCATTTAATTTGGGACGACCGATATTGAGCTTCTTCTGCAATTCTGGCACATAGAGAACCGTTGCCAAGAGGATGGCTGAGAAGAGTTTGACAAGATCCGCATCCATGCCTGGAATTTCCAAAATCGCAAGGATAATCAAGCGATAAACAACTGCACCAAGTACAACAGACAGCAATCTCCAGCCAAGACGCAAATTCCGCAGAATCACTTCTGCAATGATAACCGAGGCCAGGCCGATAACAATGGTCCCTGTACCCGAGTTAAGATCCGCATAGCCATTGTTTTGTGTCAGCAAGGCGCCACAAAGAGCAATTAAGCCATTTGACAGCATGTAGCCGTAGATTTTCATCTTGTCTACATTGATACCATTGGCCTCACTCATTGGAATATTATCCCCTGTTGAACGAATGGCTAGGCCAATCTGGGTATTGAGTAGCAAGGTCAAAAAAGCAATCACTACTAGGACAAAGATTGCACCAATCAAAAGAACTGCGTAGGTCTTGCTCAATCCCAAATCTTGCAGCTGGGTTACTAATGTCACTTGCTTGAGAAGGGCTACATTGGCCTTTCCCAAAATTTTTAAATTGATAGAATAAAGACCTGTCAGGGTAACAATACCTGTCAAGAGAGCAGGAATTTTCAGCTTGGTATGGAGCAAGCCTGAAACCAAGCCTGCTCCCATACCAGCCACTATGGCCATAATGGTCGCAAGGAGAGGATTGACCCCATTCACAATCCCTGTTGCACAAACAGCTGCTCCAAGCGGATACGACCCCTCTGCGGTCAAATCAGCAATATCTAAAATACGAAAGGTCAAGTAAACACCGATCGCCATAATCGACCAAAGCAGGCCTTGCGATACACTTGATAATACAATATCCACGATTTTCTCCTTTTATGTCAATGAACGATACACCAGACTAGCTTACTCTGATACTGAAAGTTTGGAAGTATCAATACCTAATTTTTCAGCCATTTCTTCATTTACATGAAGACTGACGGTCTCTGGGTATTCTACTGCTGTTTCTGACACATTGGCTCCTTCGATAATCTTAATAGCCATTTTAGCTGTCTGACGACCTAAAGCTTCATAGTTGGTCCCATAGGTCAAAAGACCACCTTCATCGACCATATCTGTCGAACCGCCGATGACAGGAACCTTGTATTCGACTGACAATTCCCCAATCATGGTCATGGTTGAAGCGACTGTATTATCTGTTGGAACAAAGACAACATCGACATCTTTCATCAAACTCGTTGTAGCGTCTTGCACTTCATTTGTTGAAGCAATACCTTTTACAACTACCTTATAGCCTGCTTTTTCAAGCAATTCCTTGGCTTGTTCAACCTGTACCTCTGAATTGCGTTCGCTGGTGGTGTAAAGAATACCAACTGTCTTGGCAGCTGGAACAGCTTGTCCCAATAAATCAACCTGTTTATCAATCGGAGCCTGGTCAGATGTGCCTGTCAAAAGTCCGCCAGGTTTGTCAATCGATTCTACCAAGTCCGCAGAAAGAGGATCGGTCACAGCTGTAAAGACAATCGGTGTTTCCGTAGACACCGTTGCCAAGCTTTGGGCTGCTGGTGTTGCAATGGCTAAGACAAGATCATTGTCGCCAATTAACTGTTCTGAAATGGTTTGAAGATTGGCTTGGTCACCTTGGGCATTCTGATAATCCAAGACCAATTTTTCTCCTTCTTTGTAGCCATTGGCTTCCAATTCTGCCACAAAGCCTTCACGTGCAGCTGTCAAGGATTCATGCTCCATGTACTGGAGAATCCCGATTTTCACGGTCTCACTTGAAGAGCCTGTCTCTGATGATGAGCAAGCTGCTAGAGCCAATAAGCTGATTCCCGCTAGGGATAGGCTGGTCAGTTTTTTTACGAAATAAGTATACATAGATTTCTCCTAAATAATAGTCTCTTACTCTTGCAATGCTTCAATAGTCTCGGGTGCAATACCAACAGCCTGTGCCATCTCCTCATTAATCGCTACAGCTGCCGAGTTCGGCTGTTGAACCGCCAAGTCTGCAGGCTTTTCACCTTTTAGAATTTTCACAGCCAATTCTCCTGCCTGAACACCGATGGCACGATAATCAACACCGTATGTAAATAGAACCGCATCAATGACCGCTGCATCGCTTCCCATAGCCGGAACCTTTGCTTTTTTTAGAATCTCACCGATTGTTGAAGCTGTCGAAGCAACTGTATTATCTGTTGGAAGATAGATGGCATCAACCTTTCCTACCAAAGAAGTCATAGCCTGCTGGACATCATTTGTAGAAGTCACTGTCTGAATTTCCACCTTAATTCCTTTGTCCTCAAGGAATTTTTTAGCCTGCTCAGCCTGTACTTCAGAGTTGACCTCGCTAGAATTATAAAAGATTCCTACAGTTTTAGCTGTCGGTACCACCTGCAGCAACATTTCAATCTGTCCTTCCACATCTGTAGCATCAATAGAACCGGTCATATTTCCCCCAGGCGCCTCCAGAGACTCAACCAAACCAGCTTCTACTGGATCTGTCACCGCTGTAAAGAGGGTAGGTGTCTCACTATCAGCATTAAGCATGGCCTGTGCTGCTG
Source organism: uncultured Streptococcus sp. (assembly GCA_945864085.1). Classification (GTDB taxonomy): domain Bacteria; phylum Bacillota; class Bacilli; order Lactobacillales; family Streptococcaceae; genus Streptococcus. The sequence goes on along the minus strand of CAMBAD010000004.1, from coordinate 43,983 downwards.
GAGTTGCAATCGCAAAGTTTATATCATTTTTTCCTGCTAACTGCTCTACCATGGTCTGCAAATTAGCCTGATCTCCCTGAGCATTCTGGAAGTCTAGGGCCAGATTTTCTCCCTCTTTGTAGCCAGCAGCCTCAAGCGCCTCTACAAAGCCTTCACGCGCTGCACTCAAGGCTTCGTGTTCTGCGTACTGGATAATTCCAACCTTGGTTTCCGCCGTATCGGAGGAACTAGAACTACATGCAGCCAAAGTAATTGCTGATATGAAAGCCACTGACGACAACATAATTTTCTTAAATCCCATCATTTTTCTCCTTCAAAATGTATAAATATAATAATCAACTGCTATAAAAAGGGACCGCTTAGACTAACATCCAAGCGGTCCCAATATTTCAACTGTATATAAAAACAGACTGAATACTTACTGCCACTTAGATGTATCATCTATGAGGCACAGGTCAAAACAACTACAGCCACATAGATACAAACGAAACGTTCCCGTGTTTGCATCCATGCCCACCATGTCTACAAACACTATCTAAAATAGCTGTAGAAATATGTATGAGTTACTGTATTTGTTTGACACTTTTGTAACATATCTGTCTTCCTTTCCATCTTTGATTTGTAACTATAATAACGATTTTCAGGCCATTTGTCAACAAAAAGTTGTATATTTTTTCACTGTTCTTACTATTTTTATACTTTTCAGTCAGAAACTACATTCTGAACTATGTTCACAACCAGCCCTAAAGGCTAGATTTGGGATGTTTTCCCAGATATAAAAAACAGCCCGAAGGCTGCCTTCTATAGTAATTCATTGAGTGGAGTAAAGATAATGCGCTCCAAATCAGCTACGTAGGTTCCCAACTGTTGTTGTTTGCTGAAATATTCTGTAAGGATTGCATTTGCTTGCACCTTCTTGTTAAAGTCCAGCATTTTCTTTTGGTCTGCTTCCGTAGGAATATCCCCAGCCTGTAACTTGGTTTGAATATCTTTTTGGAAAGCGATATAGGCGTCCAGAATTTCCTTCGCTTCTGGGTTGGCTTCAACTGAGACCTTGACAGCCTCCACTGCTTTGTACTCAGGCAAGTTGCGGATTGCTCGCTCTAGTTCATTGGCAATATCATAGATATTTGTTGACATAAGTTTCTCCTAATCTAGGTAGATTTGGTAAGTGGTCTGGTCTGACAAACGATCAGCTGCCTCTTTCAAATCTTCCTTGTTTTTAAACGTAATTTGCAGAATCCCGTAGATATCTTCACGGTTTTCTTCATTGATGTGAATATTGACAATGGAAATTCCTCTTAAAATTTCCAAAATCCTCAAAACGGTATCTTCCTCATCTGGAACATTGATAAAAATATCGTAAAATGAATCAACCCCTGCCCGCTTGTGGATTTCCATTGCTTTTCGGCTTTGTCTTCCTTGGTCAAAAAAATTCCAAATGGCAGCCTGATCACCAGCTTTCAAGAGATTGGCCACACTGGTCAAGCGGTTCTTAAATTCCTCAATTCGCTCAATAATGGCCTCGGGATTGGTCAGCAAAATACTGGTCCACATACTAGGCTCGCTCTCTGCAATCCGCGTCATATCTCGAAAACCACCAGCGGCGAAATTATTGGTAAAGGGATGAAGTTCAGCATAATCACTTGCTTGGTTCATCAGGCTAGAAGCCAAAACGTGAGGAAAATGGGAAATCTGACTGGTCACACGGTCATGCTCTTGGGCGTCAATTTGAACAAAGCGAGCACCTGTTCCAGCCAATAAATCTGTCAACCTTGGAACAGCATCAGCCTTGGTCAGCTTACAAGGTGTCATGATAAAATAAGCATTCTCAAAAAGATACGGATCAGCTGCCTCTGCACCAGACTTATGGCTACCAGCCATCGGGTGACCTCCGATGAAATTGATTCCTTTAGCGCTTAGATAGGTTTCGGCAGCAGCGACAATAGCAGATTTGGTCGAGCCAGCATCTGTTACTAAAACATTCGATTTCAGTTCTAACTCACTTAAATCCTTCAGTAGCTGGATGGTTTGTTGGATAGGGATGCAAATGATGATGACATCTGCTTGACCTGCAAAACTCGGAAAGTCATCGGTCGCTTCATCCACTATTCCTCTATTTAGAGCAATTTGGCGGGACTTCTCACTGCGATTGTAGCCCAATATCCTGTAATCAGGATGGTGTTTACGAATGCCTAATGCCAAGGAAGCACCAATCAGCCCTAGGCCAGCAATGTAAATCGTTTTGCTCATGTAAATCTCCTAAAAATTCTTTACATAATCACGGTGGCTAGCCACTGCTGCCTTTAATTCCTCCAAGTTATCAGAAGAAAATTTATCCAGAATTTCTGTCGCAAGGACCGTTGCTACGACAGATTCCATCACCACTCCTGCGGCTGGAAGAGCTGTCGGATCTGACCGCTCCACTGTAGCCTTGTAAGGTTCGTGTGTATCAATGTCTACAGACATCAGGGGCTTGTAGAGGGTAGGAATTGGCTTCATCACCCCACGAATGACAAGGGGTTGTCCATTTGTCATGCCCCCTTCAAAACCACCCAAATTATTGGTTCGGCGCGTGTAACCAGTCTCTTGGTTCCAAAGGATTTCATCCATTACTTGGCTTCCCTTGAGATAACCAGCCTGGAAGCCGACTCCAAATTCAACCCCTTTAAAGGCATTGATGGAAACAACCGCCTGAGCCAGCTTGGCATCCAGTTTCTTATCCCATTGAACATAGGAACCTAGGCCCGCTGGAACCCCTCCGACAACCGTCTCAACAACACCACCAATAGTGTCACCATCACGCTTGATTTGGTCAATATAGGTCTTGATTTCTTCCTCACGTTCTTGATTGACAATCGACACTTCTGATTGAGCCGCTCGTTCACGAATATCTGCTACCGTCAAGCCATCTGGAACATCGATTTCCTTGCCGCCAAAGACCACGATATGATTGGCAATGTCAATATCCAACTCTGCCAAAATTCTCTTCGCAACAGCACCGACAGCCACTCGCATAGTGGTCTCCCGTGCACTTGAGCGCTCCAGTGAGTTACGCAAGTCACTAAAACGGTACTTCATACCACCGACCAAATCCGCATGACCTGGACGCGGGTGCTTGATTCGGCGTTTGCTTTTCAATTTTTCCTCAATGTCCTCAACAGCCATAATATCTAACCACTTTTGATGGTCTTTATTGGTGACATTTAAGGTAATCGGAGCTCCAGTTGTCAGACCGTGACGCACACCCGCAGTGATTTCCACCCGATCGGTTTCAATTTTCATACGACTACCACGACCGTAACCACCCTGACGGCGTGTTAAATCCGCATTGATGTCCTCTGCAGTTAAAGGAAGGCCAGCCGGAACTCCCTCGATAATAGCTGTCAAACGCGGTCCATGGGATTCCCCAGCTGTTAAATATCTCATCTTTATTTCTCCAAAATATCTAAAAATTTTCTAGTGTTCGCCAAGGACATCTGTCCTGGAGCTGAAGCCAAATCCAGACTGGCAAAGGTCCAGTCAGAGCCAGTAATCATACCCGAAATGCGTGATAATTGCCCCAATCTTCCCATAGAAATGGTCGCAAATTTTTGGTCAGCATTGAGGGTCTTAAAACCACGAGTATAATTCATAACATCAAGCACATCCTGCTCTGTATTGGCCATCACAGCAATTTTAACCACTGCTGGTGACAAGCTGGTCAATTCCGACATAATCTCCATGTAGTTAGAAGGGGTTTCCTGGAAATTATGGTAACTCAAAACTAAATTTGGAAAGTCCAACATTTGTTCAAAAACAGCCTTGTAAGAATAATATTCAAAATCAATATAATCAGGCTGGTAGAGGGCAGCAATTTCTTTGAGAATCCCAACATATTCTTGGTCTTCCAAGTCCATATAACCACCTTCTCTGCTGGTACGGAGGGTAAAAATAACTTCATGCCCCGCACACTTTTCAAATACAGCTGGTGCCACCTGCAAAATTTCATCTTTAGACAAAAAATCCGCCCGCCATTCGATTAAATCTGCCTCGGTCAAAGCTGCTGTATCAATAGAGTTGACCTCCTCTAAATTTCTAGGCATAATCGGGACAACAATTTTCATTTCTGTACCTGTATAGTAAAGACCTTGAGGTAATTACTACTTTCATCTTTTTTATTATATGTAAAATCCGCTGGTAAACGATAGGTCTCTAGGATTCGGTAGCCTGTCTTCCCCATCCCCTTCTCAATCTGCTGGCGAAATTTTTCTAGTGATAGATTCGCCGCATTGGTAGAGGCAATGAGGAGGCCATTGGAATTTAGAACTTCCAGAGACTCTGAAATTAACTTATGATAGTCCTTTGCAACAGAAAATGTCTGCTTCTTATTGCGTGCAAAACTAGGAGGATCTAGCACAACCACATCATAGGTCAAACCCTTTCGCTTGGCATATTTGAAATAGTCAAAGACATCCATCACAACAAACTGATGAGAGTCCAAATTTAAACTATTTTGTTGAAAATGAGCCTGCGATAATTCACGTGAGCGCTTGGCCAAATCAACAGAGGTGGTCGGACTGGCCCCTCCCATAGCAGCAGCAACAGAAAAAGCTGCTGTATAGGAAAACATATTGAGCAAGGATTTTCCAGCTGCCAAGCCATCAACAAGGAGGCCTCGAATATCGTGCTGATCTAAGAAAATACCTGTCATAAGACCATCATTCATAAAGACCTGATAGGCAACACCATTCTCCAAGATGGAAAAACTCTCTGGTGCTTCAAGGCCATATAGATGGTCGGATTCAGTAGTGGCTCCTTTAAAGCGAAACTTCTGGTAGGCCCCAATCACCTCTGGAAAGACAAATTGAAACGCCGTAATGATTTGCCCTCGAATGGAAAAGACAAATGTATTGTACAAGGAAAAAACTGCATATTCTCCATAGAGGTCAATCGTCAGCCCTCCAAACCCATCTCCGTCTTGATTGAAAAGACGAAAGGCTGTGGTTCCCTGATCATCATAGTATTTCTTCCGCTTGTTCTTCGCCTTTTGAAAGAGGTCCTTGAAAAATTCAACGGACAAGTCCTGCTCATGGCGACTATAGATCCAACCAATCCCCTTATTCTGTTGAGAGAGGTAGGCTTGACCAAGATAGGCTCCCTTGGCCGAGACTAGCGTTACAAGCCTATCTTCTAAGCCTAGATTTTCCTTGAAATCTAAGCTATCCAAAAGACAGACACCTTTCACAATCTTTTTTTCTGCTAGAGAACTCACCTGTATTTTCATACTTTTTATTATATCATGATTCAAGAATTATGCCAAAAAAACTCCTATGTTTAAAGGATTTTTTAAAAATATGGTATAATAAACAGAGATTTTTGGAAGGAACCAGGAGGACGTTTTACTTGTGAAAAAATTGATAAACCATATCAAAATACATGTCGGAACCCGATTCGGCTTCATTTGTCTCCTGCTGTCTAGTTATTGGCTGAAATCACTCTGGGCCTATGTGGTTGATTTTAATCTGGACCTATCTGGTCCTTATCAGTTCTTTATCGCGCTGATCAATCCTTTACCCATTGCCCTTCTGCTTATCGGCTTAGCTCTCTATGTAAAAAATACCAGACTATTCTATATTCTGGCTATCAGTATCTATCTCATCCTGTTTGGCTGGCTCTTTTCAAACGCAGTTTATTACCGCGAATTTTCTGACTATATTTCCATCTCAACCATGATGGCCACTTCCAGCGTCTCGGCTGGTCTTGGTGAAGCAGCCCTCAAACTATTTCGCGTCTGGGATGTGGTCTACTTTTTAGATTTTATAGCCCTTATCCTAGCCTTCCAAAGAAAGAAAATACCTTACGATCATCAAGCCTTTGAAAAGAAAACCAGTTTAGCCATCACAGCCTTTTCTGTTCTCTTCTTCTCATGCAACCTTTTCTTGGCAGAAATCGATCGCCCAGAACTATTGACACGCGGTTTTTCCAATACCTATATTGTTCGTGCCCTGGGATTGCCTGCCTTTCTAGCCTACAATGCCAACCAGACCTATTCGGCAGAAAAAGACCGTTCCGATGCCACAGCTGCTGATTTAGAACCTGTCCAGACCTATATCCAAGAACATTATGCCCAACCCAATGAACACTATTTTGGGATTGCAAAGGGACGAAATGTTATCTATCTTCACCTAGAAAGTCTCCAGCAATTTATCATTGATTATAAGTTAAACATAGACGGTACAGAGTACGAAGTCACTCCCTTTCTTAACTCCCTCTATCACTCCAATTCTACCCTTGCCTTTTCCAACTTCTTTCACCAAGTCAAGGCTGGTAAAACCTCTGATGCTGAAACAATGATGGACACCTCGCTTTTCGGCTTAAACCAAGGATCCTTTATGGTTCAATACGGAGGTACCAATACCCAGCAAGCGGCACCTTATCTCTTAAATCAACTGGCTGGCTATAGCTCGGCTGTTTTTCATGGAAACTCTGGTAGTTTTTGGAATCGCAACAATACCTACAAACAGTGGGGCTATAACTACTTCTTCGACCAGTCTTACTTCTCAGAGCTGACCCCTGAAAACTCTTTCCAATATGGTCTGAATGACAAGATTATGTTTGCTGACTCCATCCAATACTTGGAACTCTTGCAGCAGCCCTTCTATGCCAAATATATTACTATCTCCAACCACTATCCCTACACGACTAGCCTAATCGGTGATGATATTGGTTTTCCCTTGGCACAAACAGAAGATGAAACCATCAACGGTTATTTCGCAACAGCCAACTATCTCGACGCTGCTATCAAGGCCTTCTTTGATTATTTAAAAGCCTCTGGTCTGTATGAAAAATCCATTATTATCCTTTACGGAGATCACTATGGAATTTCGAACTCGCGCAATCCTGATCTGGCACCACTCCTAGGAAAAGATCCCCAAACCTGGTCTGAATTTGATAATGCCATGCTGCAACGGGTTCCTTATATGATTGTCATCCCAGGCATGACACAGGGGCAGATTATTGATACCTATGGCGGAGAAATCGACGCCCTGCCTACGCTTGAACACCTCTTGGGAATCAAGGCCGACCAATTTCTACAAGTTGGGCAAGATCTGCTATCCAAGGATCACCAGCAAATTGTTGCCTTCCGAACAGAAGATAGCTTTGTTACTCCAAAATACACGAGCTATGCTGGCAGAATCTACTACACCGAGTCTGGTTTGGAAATCACAAATCCTGACCAGACGACCTTGGCCGAAATTGAGGCCATTAGAGAGGCTGTAAATAAACAACTAGCTTCTAGCGATGCTGTACAAACAGGTGACTTAGTCCGTTTCTATGATAATGGCTTAGCTGATAACGATGCCAGACTTTACTCTTATATTGATTCACTACAAACTCAGCTTGATATTGAGGAACAATTAGGACAACATTCTACCAGCCTCTATCATCAAAATGCAGACAAAACGACAGTGGATCTCTTCTACGCCCCAACCTATCTTGAATTACATCCAACCGCCACCCCCTCAACCAGCACCTCTGAAAATCCATAAAGCAACATCAAAACCCACCCTGAAAGCAATCCTTTCAAGGTGGGTTTTAAAATGCAATTAAATGAATAGCAACTGCCTAAAAAAGGTTGGAGCCAGAATTGGGAACAAACTGGTTCATGTCAGACAGATAGGGAGAAAACTCAGTTGCTTTCTATTTTGGGAATAATCGGTTCTAGTTTCATTTCCATCAAACCACCCCAACAAGGTCTGTATCTGATTTTCAATGAGGAGAAAAGACTTACAAACCTTGTCTAATAATCAGGTCGGACAACACCTGTCACAGTGGCCTTTGTTGCCTCATAGTCACCATCGACAACAACCTTAATAATACGTTTTGCATCCTCAGCAGGACAAGGTACCAAAGGCAAACGCAGCGGACCGACCTCAAAGCCTAGATAATTGAGAACTGCCTTCACTGGAGCAGGACTTGGGTAAGAGAAAAGCGCATTAACTTTTGGGATGAACTTGCGTTGAATAGCTGCTGCCAAAGCGATATCACTCTCCGCAATAGCCTTAAACATGGCATACATTTCATCACCGTTGGTGTGGGAAGCAACAGAAATAACTCCATCTGCACCGAGGTTCATGGCATGAAAGGCGTCGCCATCCTCGCCAGTATAAATCAAGAAATCTTCTGGCTTGTTTTCAATCAAGTAAGCCATGTTGGCAAGGCTTGTACATTCCTTAACACCGATAATATTTGGATGTTCGGCCAAACGGAGCATGGTTTCAGGTGTCATTTCCACCACAACACGACCTGGAATATTGTAGATAATGATTGGTAAATCAGAGGCATCTGCAATGGCCTTGAAGTGCTGGTACATGCCCTCTTGTGAAGGTTTGTTGTAATAAGGCACAATAGCAAGACCAGCCGCAAAGCCACCGAAGGCTGCTACTTCCTTGGCAAACTCAATCGAATCACGGGTATCATTTGTACCGATACCAGCAATCAGGGGCACACGTCCATTGACAATCTTTTGTACCGCACCAAACAATTCTAATTCTTCTTCGTGGGTTAAAGTAGGACTTTCTGCTGTTGTCCCAGCCAACAAAATACCTTCTGTATGATGGGCCAGCAAATGTTCCACCAATTCGGGTAAAACATCATAGTTAATCGAACCGTCTTCTTTAAAAGGCGTAATCATAGCTGTAATAATTTTTACATCGCGCAAATCTTGAATAGACATGGTTTTCCTCTCTTCCTTTGCAAAGAGGCTAGACAAAAAGCCTCTCAGAGTTCGGGTCAACATCTCAGCACAGTGGTTGGTTGGCTTTAACAATCTGGGGGAGTGAAACAGTTCGGAGAACTGTTTCAGCCCGAGCCTAGATATGAGAAAGCGAGATAAAAAAGTTGGAGATAGGATTTGCAAAACAAATCTCCGCAATTCGTGTTTCACACTCCAAATCTGACCTCTACGGCTGACGCGAACTGTGTTCGCTCTATCTCCAAGCACCAAAGGTTTGGGAAACCTTTGGTGCTATACAGGGGCGAGAGGTCAGACAATCAGAGTAGTGACTGTTTGAGCAAGGGAATAAAACAAACGAAGTTTGTGTCAAATAGTCCAGTGGAGTGGATTAAAACAGTCAGGGAAGTGACTGTTTTAACCCGAGCTAAAAAATATAAAAGCGAGGCTTGTTCGGGGAACTGTTTCAGCTGGTCACCTTAACACTAGAAAGTGACCATAGAAGCCCGAACCTATAAGTTTGGAAGTGAGGGGAACTCTTTTTACCTGTCGAGTTCTTTCCCACTCCCATCTGTTCATCTCACGAACACGTTATTATTTCAATTCAAATTTCAATTCTGCTGTTGGGCGAACAAGACCACGTTCGTGAAGCGTTTCTGCAATCTGAACTGAGTTCCAAGCTGCACCTTTGAGCAGGTTATCTGAAACAACCCACATGTGAATCCCATTTTCCTTGTCCAAGTCCTTACGAATACGACCAACAAAGGTGTCACGGCTTCCAACAGCATTAATAGCTTGAGGATAAACTTGATTGGCTACATCATCTTCCAAAACAGCACCTGGGAAAGCCGCAATCGCTGCTTTTACTTCAGCAATCGGTGCAATTTCCTTGGTTTCAATATAGACTGACTCAGAGTGGGCAGACAAGACAGGAATACGGACACAGGTTGCAGAAACAGCAATGCTCTCATCTTCCATAATCTTCTTGGTTTCCTTGGTCATCTTCATCTCTTCGTAAGTATAATCATTGTCAGTGAAGAGATCGATTTGCGGAAGGGCATTGAACCCGATTGGATAATGCTTCTTGTCACCGCCTGAAGGAAGAATGTTTGCTTCCACATCCTTTGGAGCTACTCCATCATTTAAAACAGCACGCAGTTGGGCTTGTGTTTCTAAGATTGCTCCCATACCTGCACCAGAAACTGCCTGATAAGTCGATACGATAATTCGCTCCAAGCCCCACTTCTGACGAATAGGCTCAAGGGCCACCATCATCTGAATGGTTGAACAGTTTGGACAAGCAATGATACCGTTGTGGGCATCCAGAGCATGGGCATTCACCTCTGGAACAACCAACGGAACATCTGGATTTTGACGGAAATAAGAAGTGTTGTCAACAACCACTGCTCCTGCTTTGACTGCATAAGGAGCATACTTGGCAGATGTAGAGCCACCAGCTGAGAAGAGGGCAATGTCTACACCTTCAAAGGCTGTTTCTGTTGTTTCTTCGATGACAATTTCCTGCCCTTTAAACTGCAAGGTCTTTCCTGCTGAACGGGCAGAAGCCAAGAAACGTACTTTTTCGATTGGAAGGCTGGATTCTTCCAACATTTTAATCATCTGGGCACCAACTGCACCAGTTGCACCAACAACAGCTACTACATAAGCCATAGCAATCTCCTTTAAGTCAATTCTTCAAAATTTTCTAAAAATTTGTTATTTCATAATTATACCATAATTTTATCAAATGAAAAGTACGGAACGCAAAAAAGGGAGTGGGACAGGACTTGAATAATAAAAAGAGTCCGTATTCCCACCCCCACACAGTTGATTAGGTCAGATTTGGAGTGTAAAACACGAACAAATCTGCCAATCAACCACTGTGCTGAGATGTTGACACGAACTCTGAAAAAAGTGCTGGATTAACCCAGCTTAAGGGCATCATTTCTGATGAGAATAGCAGGTTCACACAACTATTCAAGGTCCGCTCCTGCGTTTCAATTAAATGAAGACCTCCCTAGCGTCGAAGGGAGTGGGAAAGAACTCAACCAGTCAACCAAGAGTTCGTCAACAATTCATCATTTCTGGTTGTTGACCTGAAACAGTCTATTCCCGGACTGTTTCACTCCCACCCCCGCATAGCTCCGACAGTCAGAGTAGTGACTGTCGGAGGTTGGAAATAAGGCGAACTCTGTTCGCAACAGTCACAATGATCAGACTTGGAGTGTAAAACACGAACAAATCTGCCAATCAACCACTGCGCTGAGATGTTGACACGAACTCTTAGCAGTGTGCTGAACCTTTATCATCACTCACCACTCGGCTCATCGCATGAACCTATTCTACCACAATCTGAAAAAATTGCAAGTCACACTAATCCAAGCGTTCTTGAATAGTCACCTGAACTCTATCACCAGCCTGTTTACCAATAGCAGCTCGAATGGCCTTCTGAATACCAATAATATAACAAACATTGCCCGCTTCATCCTTAATCCCCATATTGACAATGGAGCCTTGGTAGGAATGACCGTCAAAAGTCGCGGCTACCTTTACCCTGCCCTTACCAAACTCCTGACGAATGTCATAGGGAAAGATGACATAGGCTCCCCCTTTGTCTGGAACAGGGTAAATAATGGACTCAAATTCATACAGTTTTGACATCACACCACCTAAATATACTTTGAGGCTTCGCGGATGGAGAGGTTTGCCATTTGACTGCTGTATTTAGCAAGAAAAGCTCGTACCCAATCGGGATTGGTCTTGGAATAATCCCGCAGGCTCCAACCGATTGCCTTGTTGATAAAGAATTCTGTCTGATTGAGATTATTGATAAGGATTTGTTCTAGGAGTTCTGTATCTGTCTTTTCCTTCTGCAATAGCTGGTGGTCAATAGCAATCCGTCTCAGCCAGAAATCATCGTCTACACTCCATTCCAAAATCATCTGCTTGGCCTCTGGATTGTCCAAAACAATCTTACCCACTAGCTTGTCCAACCCGTCAATAGTATCCCACCAAGATTTGGTTTGAGCCAGTTTTTTCAAGCGAGGTAAATCATCCAAGACTAGGGCTTTCTTTTTGGTCACGAGGTAATCGATGGCAATATACTGAAACTCACGGTAGGGTTTGGCCCAGCAGGCTTCTACAAAATCCCAGTCAATCCCTGGAGCTTGGAAGTCTTTGAAAAATGTTTTTGCAACCTTACGGCGATCTGGTGTCCGAACCCCCAAAAAGTCAAAGTGATTCTTCATGTAGGCTTTCATGGGCTGGGCCTGCTCAGAATCCGCATGGGCAAGCAAGCGCAATTCTAATTCTGTAATATTCATTTTCTTCCTCTTTTTCTAAACGACCAGCTGAAACAGTCTAACCCCAGACTGTTTCACTCAGCTACCTTTGATTTTTGATACCAAACAATATCATGCCAAGCCCCAAACTTGTAGCCAACTTTCCTGAAGTGAGCCACCTGCTTGTAGTCATTTTTCTCATGAAAAGCAATCGACTCTGGATTGGGTAGGGTGATACAGGCCAAAAAATTCTTAAAGCCATGCGCCTCCAATTCCTCCTCTAAGGCAGTATACAGTTGCTGCCCAATTCCTTTTCCGCGTGCTTCTTGTTGGACATAGACGGATAATTCTACCGTCCATTCGTAAGCGGCACGGGCTTTGTAGGTCGAAGCATAGGCATAGCCAAGAACTTGCCCCTCTTCTGCTGCGACTAGATAAGGAAACTTCTCCAAGGTCTGTTCAATCCGATTCGCAAACTCGGCGACTGTCGGAACTTGAGTTTCAAAGGTAATGGCGGTTTGTTCTACATAAGGGGCGTAAATAGCTACTAAATCCGCTGCGTCCTCAATCTGTGCTGAACGAATCTCAATCATCTAGTTCTCCAATAATTCTCTATCATAGATGGTATAGTCACAACGGTAGATAATCAGACGCTTGCCATCAATCAGTAACTCTGATGTTTTCGGTGCATCAGAAGCATACAGCGAAACCTTGTCGCCAGCGTAGGTTGCAAGAGGTGTGCCATTCTGTGAACGGATAAGAACAACCTTTGCCTTGCCTGTAAAGTCGTTTTTCATACTGGAAACCATGCGATTAACAACAGGGATACTCCGTCCCGTATCTTCGCTGTTGACAGTTGATTGGTATTTTGCAAAAAGATCCTCTAAACCTTCTTCGGCAGCGATTAAAGAAGAGCCTACATGGTCTATCTCATAAGAACCCACTGTCACTTTTAAAACCGAAGAATCTGCTCTCAAGTTTCCTTCCGAATCTACTGAATCAAACTCTTCATTGCGTGAAATAGATAAAGATTTACCTGATACTTCATCAATGACCTGAGAACTTTCATCAAAAGTCCGCACTGTCATCTCTAGCCCAAGCCATTCTTCTCTGGTATTTTTAAACCAATTTGAAATGGATTGACAAGCTGTCAAGGAAAGCAGGCTTAAACCAAGCACTGCTGACAAAATAAATTTCTTTTTCATAGACTTCCTCCAAAATATGATACCTTATTGTACCATGGAAGAATGGTTATTGGAAACATCTAAGGGAGAGAATAGTGTTTCTTCTTGGTACTATCTGAGGAAGGTAGGTAACCACATTTCTCGAATCGAGCCAAGTATCTGCGAACTGTAGCCGGACTAAATCCTGTTAACTCTTGTAAGTCTTTGCTGGAGATAGCCAAATGTAGATGTTAAAATTGAGAAACCTTTTCAAATACGGCTTGCTCTTTTTCGCTCATATTCTGCTCGCTTAAAATGAGCGAATTTGCGAGCGAATGAGCTTCTAATATTTCAAAAATTGCGTCTAGCATGAACTTGATAAAAACGGTTGCCTCTACTGCCATATTACTGATTGTCAGACTGTCATAATAAGCCTGTTGGCATTTATATATCACTGTTCATAATGCACAATACAGCGTTTAATCAAGGTGTGTAAATCACTCCGTTTTGCCCAGGCAAACAAGTCGCTAACAAGATGTTTAATAATAAGGGCCTAATCCAAAAGCAAATTCATAAGCTTCATAGGTATTTTGAACTTCTTTTGGATTTCCTAAGACACGTTTCCCTTCAATGATAGCTGCTACCTGTTCGACAGTTAAGCTATTATTTTCAATCACCAAAGACGATTACATGGAACGAATTCGATTTTCTTTTCGTAAATGTAAATCGCGCCTTTCTAAAACCGAGCGTGTCGTCAGCAAAGAAATCCCCGCCACACGACTAATCATCTTTTCAGTTAAAGTATAGTTTGGTTGCATGATGATCTCTCTATTAAGGTTGTAAATATTTTATGTATAATTACTATTCTAAAATAATTAAACTTCAATGTTTGATACCTTATTGTACCATGGAATAACCGAAACCAAGAAAAATGAGTGCAACGTTTTAAAAATCATAACAAAAGTTAAATCAGATAGTTTCAATTTGAAAACAAGCCAAACCGGTCGTTTCATTTAAAAAACAATTTTTAAATAAGTAAATCACACTGAATTGTCACTTTTAAACATTTATATCATTGTCTTTTGCTGTAATTCTTAAAAATAAATTTTTTTTATAGGTAAATTTTATGTTTTGACAAGTTTTCAAATTTTTTTAGAATATTTCTTTTTTCTTCAATATTATTTACGAATAAATAGATAACCGGAAAAAAAGATAGTGAGGTACATTAAATGAAAATCCGAATTCCTTTATACGCACAACATCTGAATCAAGCAGAATTTACACAACTAATCACCAGTAGTGTAGATACCTTGAAACAGTATAGTTCATCAACCAGTGACCCTATGGTAGCTGACCTAATCAAACGACTAGAAGAATCTTTGCCCTTGTTGAAAAAAAGTTTGAAACAAAAACGTGGCTCAGACATGACTAGCGATTTAAATAAGGCCTTAAAAAATCGAAAAGCTGACTACTCTGCCTTTGTGAGCGGATTAAAACTCTTTAAAAATACTCGAACACCAGAAAAACTACAAGCTTATCACCGATTACAAGAACTCTTCAAATTATACAAGAATACAAGGTCTGCCAATATGCAAGAATCATCTGCTTTGATTGATTCCTTGCTAGCCCGACTGGCGAAGCCGCCCTACTCAGAAGATATTAGCTTGCTTATGTTGGATGAGGCTGTTGCCAATCTCCGTGAAAGCCATGAAGGCACTTATAGTATCTATCTAAAAAGAAGTCAAGATACCAGCACTCGTGAAAAGATTGACAGTTTGGAAGTCCGAAAAACAGTCTTCAAACAGTACAACCTTCTCTATAGTCACTTGGTCAATAAAATAAGCTATGACCCAACAGCACCCGAAAAAGTTATCTTACAAGTTCTTAACGACATTCGCCAAGATTTTTCAGAACGGAATAAACAGAAAAATCAAACTGAAACAACCCCTACTCCAATGAACATTATAACAACTCTACCGCAAGGAAAAGAGTTGGAGACAACATAGAAAATATCCCCCTAGTCGACTTGTGATTAGGGGGATATTATTATGGCTTCGAGCCAGTTTTTCTCGTAGAGAAAAACGAGAAAACCACCAGCTATGCTGGTGGCTGCCAAGGCTTTGAGCTTCCATTTCTTTTTCCTGATATAATCTAATTGTTCAGGTTAGATAAAGGAGGAAAAAGAAATGGCTAAAACCAGTTACAGTTTATCACATACCAAATGGATGTGCAAATATCACATAGTTTTCACACCTAAGTACCGTAGAAAATCCATTTACTACAAAATTAGACAGGACTTAATTGATATTTTCCGTCATCTATGTCGATACAAAGGCGTGGAAATCATTGAGGGACACATGATGCCAGACCATGTTCATATGCTTGTCTTGATACCCCCAAAACTTTCGATTTCCGATTTTATGGGATATTTGAAAAGCAAAAGTGCTCTAATGATATTTGATAAACACGCTAACTTAAAATATAAGTATGGAAATCGAAAGTTTTGGGCTAGAGGCTACTATGTTAGTACCGTTGGGTTGAACGAAAAGACAGTTGCGAAATACATTCGCGAGCAGGAGAAAAATGACATTGCACTTGATAAATTGAGTGTCAAAGAGTATGAAGATCCATTTTCAGATGGCAGTTTTAGAACAAGATAAAAGCCCGTTGTTACGGGCATTAGTCAAGTAATTATAGCACTAACCTGAACGAAGTTCAGCGAACGTCTTTAGACGTCGCTGGAGAGAAACGGCTTATAGCCGGTGTACAAGCCACCCGTTTTCACGGGTGGTTATGACTGTGGCTTCGAGCCATAAAAAACCGCCCTAACGGACGGTCATGGTCAATCAATGATCTTGATAATAGTCTAAGAGAGGAAGTCTCAACTAATACAAGTGGTCCTTCTCCCTAAAGCATTAAAAATTAAACACATCATTCAAATTTTCAGCCATAGTCGGATGAGTGAAAATTTGCGTTTTGAAGTAGGTGTAAGGGATTTTATTATCAATGGCCATAGCAATCAGGTTAATCAACTCCTCTGAATTGCGACCAAAGAGAGTCGCCCCTAGAACAAGCTTACTTTCCTTATCTACGATAACCTTGAAAATACCTTTGAGGTCATTATTAACATGGGCACGCGGCATATTGGCAACAGGTAATTCATTGGCAATGTAGTCGTAACCTGCTTCCTTGGCTTCCTTCTCGGTCAGACCGACACGAGAAAGCACAGGCGTGATAAAGACACTGGTTGGAATAGACTTACGTTGGCTCAAGCTGTAGGTTCCAGTCCCCGTCAGCTTGCCAAAGACAATACGGAAGTCGTCTAGGGATGTGTAAGTGAATTGTGGACCGCCATTGACATCGCCCACCGCGTAGACACCTGGAACAGTGGTTTCACAGTAGTCATCCACCTTAACAGCACCATTTTCCAAAAGCTCAATGGCTGTATTTTCCAAGCCCAAATCGGCGGTGTTTGGCACACGACCTGTCGCATAGAGGACAGCATCGAAGATTGACGTTTCGCCATTGACCGTCAGGGCAACCTGCTCGCCCGCAGCTGCTACTTGCTCAATTTTAGCACCCAAGACGAAGGTCACGCCAGCTTCTTCCATATACTCTTTAACTAGCTGAGCCACCACTTCCTCTTCTCTTGGTAAAATAGCAGAGCTGGCTTCATATACCGTCACCTGACTGCCGAGTTTGCTGTAGAGTCCAGCAAATTCCAGTCCAATGTTGCCTCCACCGATAATAGCCAACTTGTCAGGGCGAGTTTCCAAGTTCTGAATGCCAGTGCTGTCATATACGTGAGGCGTGCCCAGCAAGCCAGGAATTGATAGTACACGCGACTTAGCACCTGTATTGATGACAATAGTCTCCGCAGTCAGTTGGATAGATTCCTCACCTGCTGTCACTTCCACAACCTTATCCGCCACAAAACGCGCGTGTCCTTGATACAAACTAGCACCGCTGCCTTTTAAGACTGCCTCGTTTTTGTTCCGCAAGCGAGTAGTGACGGTTTCTTTTTGTTCCATGACCTGCTCAAAAGTCCAGTTTTTATCAGCCGCAACCAAGAGAGTCTTGGTTGGAATACAGCCGATATTGATACAGGTCCCGCCAAACATAGCAGGATTTTCCTCCACCAAGGCAACCTTTTTACTAGCCGCAGAAAGCTTACCTGCCAAAGTCTTACCAGCCTTGCCAAAACCAATTACTAACAAATCATAATGCTCCATATCTTTGCTCCAATCCAATTATTTTCCCCTATTTTAACACGAATAGGATTTTAGCGCAGAATTTCGCTACGGAGTGAGTGAGAAATAAAAGGCACCGATGGCAAACTGCCTACCAAGGCTAATGATACGCCTGTTTCATGCACGACTGATTTTTGCGGGCCTGTATTTTCAATCCTAAAACTGGATGAGGAAGCGCATAGTTGAGGCGTCTGAAGCCTGGAACTGGTAGGCAAATCCGTGTGTTTCAAGGATTTGCTGCACAATGAACAGACCGATTCCTGTTCCGCCATCCTTCCGATTACGACTGAAATCCGGCCGATAAAAAGGACGGAAAATCTGCTCTAACTCCTCTGGACCAAGCAGGCGTTCTACCTGATTTTCAATGATGAGCTGCTGATCTGCCAGCAGCAATCTAACCCTGCCTTGGACCTTGCTGTAGCGAAAAGCATTGTCCAAAATATTTTTGATAGCCTTGAGTAAATACCTTCCATTCCCTTGAATGGAGGTCGGCTCCATTGAAACATCAAAATCAAGCTGTTGAACTGCTGCTAGGCTGTAGTAGCTTTTCAAAGTAGTCTCAATCAGTTGGTCTAGCTGAATGATTTCCGAATCATCCTTGATAGCCATGTCTAAATTAGTTGCTTCCAAAATAGAATGAACGAGTTCTGACTGCTCTTGCAGTATGTGGAGGCACTGTTTCAGATAGGTATCGTGATCCTTAAAAGGACCGACATTATACAACATCCCCTCAACCAAGCCCAGCATACTGGCTATCGGAGTTTTGAGTTCGTGAGAAGTAATCCGAAGAAAATCGGATTTTTCCCTGTCACGCGCCAGAGCCCGATCGTTCTCCTGCCTTAGTTCCTCAATACTGGACTGCAACTTGTCGTACAGGCTATTGATGTCCTGAGCCAAGGTAGCAACCTCATCCTTTCCCAAAATAGGACAGGACAATCCTGCTTCTAGCGACTGCATTTGACGCGTTGTTTCTGAAATAATGGTCAACCTTTTGGTGGACAAACGACTGTAAATAAAGGCTACCCCTATGGCCAATAGGAAGATAAATAATAAGACGAAGGGATAAAAGGTCACCAAGGTCTGGCTAATCTCAGATAAGGAATGAAAACCATATTCTGCAAATAGGTAGTATTCTTCTCCTTCTTTAGAGACAATGAGATTCGTCCATGAGCCGATTTCATCAAACTCCTCTTTCACCAGATAGTCCTTTTCCTTCTCCAATCTGGCTGTTTCATCGTCCAAGCTAGGATAGAGAGTCTGTCTATCAGCAGCATAGAGGCTTAAAAACATATTTGAAACCTGCTTATCCAGCCTCTCTATCTCTTCAAGAATTGTATCTTTGGGCAAGCCATCTAGTTGTTTTACCACCTCCAGATAGGTCGTTCGCAGATTTTGTTTCTTGGCCTGTGTGTAGTAAACAGGCAGCGCAAAATAAAGCAAGCCCAGCAAAAGAATAGACGTCGTCGCAATCATCGTGGCAACAATAACAAAGTTTTTCCTGACGATTCCCATCTTATTTCCCCTCAAGCTGATAGCCTCTGCCAACCACTGTTTTTAGAGGGAGAGTGGGTAATTTTTTACGCAGGTTCTTGATATGATTGTCCAAGACTCGACTGTCTAATTCTGTATACCCCCAAATTCCCATCATAAGATGGTCACGACTGACAATCTGACCGCGGCGTTTAGCAAGGTAGAGCAGAATATCGTATTCTTTTTTTGTCAGCTGAACCTCCTTGCCGCCTAAAGAAACCGAGCCGCTAGTTGGATAAACACTGATGTCTGCAATGTCCAATTTCTCATCTCCCCCTTTTTGTCGCAGGATATTCTCCACCCGCTTCATTAGGATGAGGGGCGAAAAGGGCTTCACGACATAGTCGCTAATCAGTTGATTAAAGCTAACTAATTGTGTGTATTCATCGCCCATGGCTGTCAGCATGAGCACTGGTACCTGAGATGTCTTGCGGATTTCTTTTAAGACTTCCAGACCAGTCAGAGAGGGAATCATAATGTCTAAAATGATTAAATCCAGTGCTTCCTGATAAAAGGTTTCTAGGGCAATCTGGCCATCAAAAACAGGAATTACTTTATGTCCTTGTTCCTTTAAAAATTCACAAACAACTTGACTGATGACTAAATCATCCTCTACTACTAATATGTTAGCCATAATTTCCTCACTTTTACTGTATTTATCTATATTATATGCTTATTCCCAGAGGCTTGCAACTGCTCTCAGGGTTGTAAAAGCCTGATCTAAAGGGATTTTAGAAAAATACAGAGAAAAATTAGATAAAGGCTAGAGCCTGATGAGAGAGCATTGTTATACTGAAGAGGAATATTGTTACAGAAAGGAACAGACGCTGATGACTTCCGCAAAACGAACTTATCTGAGATGGTTTGACATCCTCCTCTTGACCATCATCCTTTTTGGAGAAGGGATTGTGAACTCAACTATCCAGTACCTGGCATTGCAGGAGCAAACGACCACGCTCCAGCAAAATCTGACCTTCTCTCCTCTTGATAACTACAAGGGATTTGCTATGCAGGCAGCCTGGTTATTGGTCGCTGTCCTTTACTTATTGGCTAGAAATTTTGATTTCTCATATTTCAAAGCCAACATAATTCTCAGTCCCTGGGTTTTCTTGCAGGCAATCGGGCTGTTTTTTATCTCTGCGCTTTGCTTTGACATCTTCAGCTTAATTTCCTATCAATTTGCGACACCTGTCACCCCTTCTATGATGACTGTATGGCCTACAATAGATTTTTCTCTCCTGCTCTATTCTTTGCTGAATGGGTTCTATGAGGAAATCTTCTTTTTAGGAATCTGTTTGGCAGTCCATCCGCGTTACCACAAATGGACCTTCCTGTACTCTTTACTCATTCGTTGCAGCTTCCATACCTATCAAGGTTTGGGGAATGCCATTGGCTTGGGACTTATTCTGGGAAGTATCTTTTATCTGTTTTACCAATGGATGCCTCGGAAAAATTTATTGCCATTCTTTCTGGCACATTCTCTGGCAGATATTGTCGGTTTAACGGTTATTTATTACCTCTATGCTCTTCTATAGGTTTATTCAGTATCAGCAGAGGTGGGACAGGAAAAAGGAGGCTTTCGCCTCCCTTTTTGATTATGTGGAAAAGTCCTCTATCAGATGGTTATTGACAACTGATTAAATAGTTTAAATGATTATTTAGCTACCCTTATGTCTAGTTATTGTCCTCTACTATATTAAAGTGTGGAGATCGCTTGCTATGGTGAAAATCACTATCAATGTTTGAGACTTTCGGGGCTTTATGATTTACTCATCAAAAAGCTGAGAGTTACGATACGAATAGGTATTAGCCTTCATTTGATTGAACTGGGTAGCAAGGCTAACGGTAGGTACATTTTTGCATTAGAACAACAATTCCAAAATATTTTTGGATGACTGACAGGGGACTTTTCCTCTATTAGCCAACTTTCATCACAGTATGAACAGTCAGCTAGTAGCTTACTAATTTTATCTGGACGCTTGGAAACTCCTTCCCGCTTGTTGTGATGGCGTCCGTCATCATTGTTGATTTCTTCTTCCTTTATTCACCTAGATTATACCATTTTTGTAAAACGCTTTCAAATATTTATGCGCTAATTTAAGCATTTTTAATCATTTATTTTGAGAATAGGTTTCCCACATTTTTTGTTGCGGTTTGGCAAAGGGATAGCGATGAAAATCTTCTACATTGACCCATCTTAGTTCCTTGTCTGATGGTAGTTGGGTGGTCATTGCCAAGCCTTCTACTAAGTGAATCTGCCACTTGCGGTGGCTAAAAATATGCTGAACGGGGGCAAATTCTTGCTCCTGCCAATCTACAGTCAGGCCATAACCTTCTGTGAAGCTCTGCCGACTATCTGGTTGAACAAGCTCTTCTGCCACTTCAAAAAGTGAGACTTGCCTATCTGGGATTGCCCCTTTTTCCAACAAAGGAAAGGACCAAAATCCTGACAAGAGGCCTGTGGCTGTATTTTTTTCGAGCAGGAATTGATTTTCTTGGTTGCGGATGATGAAGCCTTGGTAAGATACGGGAAGTGGCTTTTTCTTCGGGGCCTTAATGGGGTACTTGTCCATGCTACCGTTTAGGTAGGCTGCGCTAAATTCTTTGACGGGGCTTTCTTCAGGGCGTGGATTGACAGGTGATTCGATGTCAGAGCCTAGGTCCATCAGGGCCTGATTGAAGTCTCCTGGTCTAGCTGGGTCAATGAGAATTTCCATCATTGCTTGGAAAATCTTGCGATTGGCTGGTAGGCCTATGTCATAATTCACCTCAAATAGTCGGCTTAAGACACGCATGACATTTCCGTCTACTGCTGGTTCTGGCAGGCCGAAAGCGATACTGGCAATAGCGCCAGCTGTGTAGGGACCAATGCCCTTGAGCCTGGCAATATCTGCGTGGGTCTGCGGGAATTGTCCTTCAAAATCCGTCACCATCTGCCGAGCGGCTTCTTGCATGTTGCGGACGCGGGAATAATAACCTAAACCTTCCCAGAGTTTTAAAATCAGTTCTTCTGGCGCTTCGGCCAAATCCTGAATCGTTGGCAAATGAAAGAGAAAGCGTTCGTAGTAAGGGATGACAGTATCTACTCGGGTTTGCTGCAGCATGATTTCAGATACCCAAATGGCATAGGGGTCTCTTGTTCTCCGCCAGGGGAGGTCGCGTTTATTGGTATCATACCAGTCCAAAAGTGCTTGGCGAAAGGCGGTAATCTTCTCCTTTGGCCACATTTCTATACCGTATTGTTTCAAATCTAACATAGGAATAGTATAGCATAAAAGAAGGGAGGGGCATAGAACTCAAGATTGAATCATTGAGTTCTGCTACCCACTCCCTTTCTGCTCACTAATCAAAGAGAGGCATTCGGCATAGGTTCACTCTCTTCAGCTTGTTGGCTGGTTTGCATTTGGTAATAGACACCTTGTTTTGCCATCAATTCCTTATGATTACCTTGCTCAACAATCTGGCCATCAACCATAACCAGAATCAAGTCAGCTGATTGGATAGTTGATAAGCGGTGGGCAATAATAAAGCTGGTCCGTCCTTCCATCAACTTGGCAAAGGCTTCTTGGACTAAGGCTTCCGTCCGTCTATCAATGGACGAGGTTGCTTCGTCTAAAATCAGTATCTTAGGAATTTTAACAAAGACACGGGCAATCGATAACAGCTGGCATTGCCCTTGGGATAAGGACTGACCGCCATCTGTCAGCACTGTATCATATCCTTCTGGCAACTGACGGATAAAGAAATCCGCATTGGCAGCTTGAGCTGCTTCAATGACCAATTCCCGCGTCGCATTTGGATAGCCATAGGCAATATTGTCATGAATGGTACCTGAGCGTATCCAGGTTTCTTGCAATACCATACCCATCTGTTTTCTGAGTTCTTCACGACTATAGTGCTGAATAGGGACTCCGTCCAAGACAATCTGGCCTGCATTCACATCATAAAAACGCATCAATAGGTTAATGAGGGTCGATTTTCCAGCGCCAGTTGGTCCGACGATGGCAACTTTCTGGCCTGCTTTAATATCAATCGTAAGCTTGTCAATCAGAGGACGGTCAGGCTGGTAGGAAAACGAAACTTTTTCAAAGGAAAGGGCTCCCTTCAACTCCTCCTGCTGGATTGTCTGCTCAGCTTCATCCACCATACTATCTGCAGCTAGGAGGACAAACAGTCTGTCTGCGCAGGCTAAGGCGCTCTGCAATTCCGACAGGACCGCTGAAATATCATTAAAAGGCTTGCTGTACTGACTGGCATAGTTTAAAAAAGTCGTTAGAGAGCCTACTGTAAATGTCCCTTGCATAATCCGCAAGGCTCCCAGACCTGCTAGGAGGGCGTATATGAGGGCATTGATGAAGCGAGTTGTCGGATTAACCGTCGATGAGGCAAAAATCGCCCGCTGAGAATAGTTGGCATAGTGATTGTTCAAGGACTGAAAATGTGTCTGGAATTGCTCTTGGGCATTGAAGGACTGAATCAAGGTCAACTGGCTGATTGATTCCTCAAGAAGCTGGGCCTGTTGACCTCGGGCCCCAGTTTGTTTGCGGTAGTAACTGTAGCTTTTTTGAGCAATATACCGTGCAAAAAAGAGAGACAAGGGAGTTAAGACTACCACCAGCAACATCATGCTTACATCCAACCCTGACATGGTAACTATCGTCAAGACAATGGTCAATGAGCCAAGAAAAAGTTGATTAAAGACCATCAGCAGACCACTGGCTAACTGCTCGCTATCACTGGAAAAACGAGCAACCAAATCGCCTACCGACTGACGATCCAGATAGACAAGGGGCAGCTGATGCAGTTTGACATAGACCTGTTCCCTCAGGTCTGCCACCAGCCCATACACTAGACGGTTGGTCACCAAGGGAAGGTACCATTGGACCAGGCTATTCAGCAAGATAAGAAGCAACATCTGCACCAAAATCCCCAACACGACCTGACCATCAGCCAGCAGAACAGCATCAACCGCTTGCCCGATTAAGATTGGCAGGTAGACGGTCAACAAAACCTGAAGCAAGGTCGCCAGTAACATAGCTATCAGCCTGAACGGTTGCTTGCAGACCAGACCAACCAAGGCTTTAAAACTAGATCCTTTCATGCCCCACCTCCTCTGGCTCCTGCGATTGAGCGATTTCGCGGTAAATAGCAGAGCTATAAAGCAAGTCTTGGTGACTTCCCAATCCTACTTGTCTCCCCTGATCCAGCACCAAAATCTGATCAGCCTGCCTAAGACTGTTTGTCCGTTGAGACACCATAATCAGGGTCTGGGTAGGTAAGGACCTGCGAAGGGCTGCTAATAGACGCTTTTCTGTCACATAATCCAAGGCCGAAGTGGCATCATCCAATAGTAAAATCGGAGCCGCTTGCAAAAGTGCCCGAGCAATGGTTAGGCGCTGCCGTTGGCCACCGGAAAAATTCTTACCAAAGGCTTCTACAGGACTATCCAGCCCTCCTTTTTCAACAACAAAATCAGCCGCTTGAGCGATTTCTAAAACAGACCATAGCTTCTGATCAGCTACCTCCCCGAGACCCAAGGTCAGATTTGAACGGATTGTCCCTGCAAAAAGCTGGGCTTGCTGGGGAACAATAGCCATTTGCTGACGCCAGTCCCGCAAGGTCACTGGACTTTTCCCCTGGCCAAACAAGGCCAATTTCCCTTGCTCCAGCGGATAAAAACCCAGCAAAAGATGGATGAGGGTGGATTTCCCAGAGCCTGTTCCACCTATAATTCCCATAAATTGCCCTTGCTGAACTTGAAAGTTGAGATTAGTCAGGGCAGCTGCCGAAGCTTTCGGATAGGTAAAAGACAGAGAACGAACGGAAAAGACCAGTGTCTGGTCCTCGCTAGTCATCGTTGGCAAGGCAGCATCTAAATTTTCTGATTCTTGCAGAAAGACTTCTTCAATCCGCTGGGCAGAAATAACAGTTTGGTTCAAAGTCGTGACAACCATCACCATTTTTACCAATTCAACCAATATCTGCAGGAGATAATTTATCAATGCCACCAACATCCCTTGCTCCAGCAGATTGGAGGAGATGGCCTGTTTTCCTTGCCAAATCAAGAGAACCAATGTCACATTGACCACTAAAAATGTCAACGGTGTCAACAGACTAGACCACGCACCAGCTGCTATTTGCCCCTTGAGATAGGATTGATTGTACGAACGAAAGACTGCCATCTCTCGCTTCTCCTGGCCAAAAGCACGAATCACCCGCCCACCAATCACCGTCTCTCTGACCTGACGAATGACCTGCTCAAGCTGGGAGCGGACCTGCTGATAGATACGGCTGCTAATGAGAGAAATAGCAACCACGATTAGGAAGAGCAGACCAATCATTCCTAAAAAATAAAGAGAAAGGCTGGGACTAATATAAAAAGCCATCACCAAGGAACCGAAAACAACAATAGGAGCCCGCAAAAATAAGCGCAAAAAGACATTGATACCCGTCTGTATCTGCAAAACATCGCTGGTCAAACGTGTCAAGAGACTAGATGAGGACAGCTGCTCCCGCTCAGCCTTGGACAATGTTAGAATCTTGGCATACATATCTGCTGTCAATTCCTTGGTCACCCCCACTGCTGCCTTGGCTGAAAAATATTGAGCTATCAAAGATACCACGATTCCCACACAGGCCAAGCCCACCAATAATAAAAGCATAGCAACCAGGTCTCCCTGGCTGCCATGTGGAATAATAGTATCAACGATATAGGCAATCACCAGAGGCACTAACAACTCAAAACAAGCCTCCATTAGCTTGAACAGAGGGGCCAGTATAGACTCCTTGATGTAATCCTTGAAATACCGTGATAAAAATGTCATATTAACGATGCTCTAAAGCTTGGACAGCAGTAATCAAGGTGAGATTGTATACATCATCTGGATTACAGCCACGAGACAGATCGTTTACTGGCTGATTCAAGCCCTGCAAAACAGGACCTACAGCCGCAAATCCACCCATGCGCTCTGCAATCTTGTAACCAATATTACCTGCAGAAATACCTGGGAAGATAAAGACTGTCGCCTGACCAGCAACATTTGAACCCGGCGCCTTTAATTTACCTGTGGCAGGGACGAAGGCCGCGTCAAACTGCAATTCCCCATCCAAATCCAACTCTGGACGCAACTTTTGAGCGATTTTTGTCGCTTCTACTACCTTATCAACCTTAGGTCCTGAACCAGAGCCCTTTGTTGAATAGCTGAGCATCGCAACTTTTGGATCGATACCAAACATCTTAGCTGTACGCGCTGAGTTGATCGCAATTTCTGCAAGTGTTTGCGCATCAGGATCGATGTTGATGGCACAATCACCAAAGATGTAACGCTCTTCACCCCTAACCATCAAGAAGGCACCTGATGTTTTAGACACACCTGGCTCTGTTTTGATGATTTGTAGGGCTGGACGAACAGTTGAGGCTGTGGAGTGAATAGCACCTGAAACCATGCCCTCAACAACGCCCATGTGTACCAACATAACACCAAAGTAGTTAACATCCTTCAAAAGTTCATGTGCTTGCTCTTCTGTCACCTTGCCCTTACGACGCTCAACCAAGGTTTCTACCATTTCATCGTACTTATCATAGTGAGCAGGGTCGATGATTTCAAAACCTTCTGTAATGCCCTCAATATCCAAATAGATTTTAATCCGATCTGGATTTCCAAGCAAGACTGGCACCACATCTGACTCATTAACCAAACGCTTGGTTGCTTGCAAGATACGTGGCTCTTCACCTTCTGGCAATACAATACGCACCTTTTTGCCTTCTAGCTTTGCTGCTAGTTGTTCAAAAATTTTCATCAACAAACTCCTTAAATTTATTTAGATCCTGTATTCACAAGTAAAGTGCTTTTAAGTAAGAGAGCGTTTTCGCTAATCAAGACAATTTTTTAAATACTGATTGTATTTTGAAAAAATGAACGATGAAGAGCTGAAAAACTAGCCTTAGTTGGAAGCGCTGAACTGTGAATACTGGTTCTTAGTTTTTAACTGATTGATAACAGCCTGAAAATCGTCTGGAAGCGAAGCTTCCAAGTCAATCCTTTCGGCTGAAAAAGGATTGTCAAAGGCCAGATTGTGGCAATGCAAGGCCTGACGTTCTATTCCGCATTCCAAACTCCCACCATACAGGTCATCTCCTAACAGCGGAAAACCGATATGAGAAAAATGAACACGAATCTGATGAGTTCTACCCGTATGCAGCTGAATGTCCACCAGATGAATCTCTCCCCATGACTGAACAAGGCGATAGGAAGTATGGGCGTATTTGCCAATCTCGGTCACACAACGGGTAATGATACTGTCTTCTGACCGACCAATCGGGGCAATAATCTCCCCTTCCTGCTCCAAAAGCCCCTCCCCCTTCACCAGCGCATAATACCGTTTCTGAATGAGTTTGGCCTGTAGTTGCTTGTCCAGTCGAGCATGGGCATAACCATGCTTGGCAAACAACATAACACCCGATGTATCTCTATCCAATCGCGTCACAATGTGAACCTGCTTATTTTCATAAGCCTGATCAACCAGGTAACCCTTAACAAAATTAGCTATGGTCGAGGAATGCAAGGCCGAGGGAATCGAAGCATAACCAACAGGCTTATTGATGGCCAAAAAATGATCATCTTCGTAAACAATATCCAAGGGAAAAGAAATCGGTTTCAAAGCCCCCGTCAAATCTTCCTCAGCCGGTATATTAATTGTAACTCTATCACCAATATCAAGCAAGTAAGTTGCATTCTGCTCCACACCATTGACCCAAATATTGCCACCTGTGTACTTAATCTTGGCCAGCAGGCCCTTAGAAACACCGTGTTTTTTAAGGAAGGTCTTGATTTTGGTATGCTGGTCAGCAACATATTCAAATCGCATTACTCCACCTCACCAATAAAGGCATCTTTGACCCGATTCCAAAAACTGGTATGGCTGGGCGAAGCCACAAAGTGGATTTTACTATTATCAATTTGGTACTCAATGGATTCAATATTATCGTAAACAAAGGTCTTATTATCCACCGCGATGGAATAACGGTCCGTATGCTTGGGTTCAATTACAATCTTATCCTTTTTAGGGACAACAATAGAAGAGCCCAGGGTACGATAGACCCGATTGTTTAAACTGGCCACTTCAGCAATCTGTAAGGCCTCAATAGTCGGATGCAAGATTGCACCACCGAGTGATTTATTATAGGCTGTTGAGCCAGTCGGTGTGGACACCGAAATCCCATCACCCCGAAAACGTTCGAAGGGAACATTGTTGATAATGACATCCGCCACCATGGTTTTAGATAAACGTTTGACAGTGGCTTCATTCAATGCGCGAGCCTCAACCACTCTACCGTCCAACATCTTGACCTTGACATTCAAAATCGGATAGGACACCCTAGCCCCTGTATCAAATTTAAGATTTTCAACTAATTTATCCACTTCAAAATCACGGTAATCCGTATAAAATCCCAAATGCCCCGTATGAATCCCGACAAATCGTACGCGATCAATCAATTTCTCATACTTATGAAAAGCCGACAACAGCATGCCATCTCCTCCGATGGAGATAACAATATCTGGATTCTTGGGCGTCAAAATAAAATTGGCTGCCTTTAACTTAGCCCATAATTCTTTAGACACTTCCTCGCTCCTAGGACTACGGCTAGCGAGTAGGGCTATTTTTTTTCTACCTGTATTCTTCATCTGTATCATCACTATTTCCAACGCCATCATTCAGTTTGCGGTAGGCTGGATCAAACAAGGCCTGGGCTTCCTGAATATCATTGCGAATTTTTCGCATCTCCTCGTCTAATTCGTAGGCAATCTTAGCTGTAACTTCCAAGCGCTTCCTGATTTCCTCGGGAAAGTTCCCCTTGTATTTGTAATTAAGAGAATGTTCAATGGTCGCCCAGAAATTCATAGAAAGGGTGCGAATCTGAATTTCCGCCAGAACAGTCTCGTTGCCATTGATCGTATCGACGGGATATTCGACCACCACATGATAGGAACGATAACCCGAAGCCTTCATGTGGTTGATATAATCCCGCTCATGCACAATCTGCATATCCTTACGTTTCCGTAAAATTGCCAAGACTTCCTCAATATCATCGACGAACTGCACCATAATCCGTATGCCAGCAATATCCTGCATATCTTGAGCAAGATTTTCCAACTGAATATGGCGCAGGGCCATCTTTTCCTGAATGGACTCTATCGGTTTGACCCGACCTGTGACAAACTCAATCGGGGAATGACGATTGGCCTTACGAAATTGCTTCCGAATGCCACGAAATTTAATCTTTAATTCTCCCACCGTCTGAATGTAAGGATCCAAAAATTCTTCCCAATTAAAGTCCATATAGCCCCTTTCTTGTCAAAACTTTTAAATTGTATTAGAATAACACAAAGACTAATCTATTATAACACATTGAAAGGGTTTACTGTATGAAAAACCACTTAGAAATTGAGTATAAGACCTTACTAACAAAATCAGAATACAACCGCCTCCTGGCTGAATTTTCCGATGTAAGCCCGATTCTGCAAACCAACCATTACATCGACACACCCAACCTCGATATGAAAAACCACCGTTTCTCCCTTCGGATTCGCACTTTTGAAAACATAGCAGAGCTGACCCTCAAAATTCCACAGGACATTGGCAACCAGGAATACAATCAAGTTTTGGACATCCAAACGGCCAGACAGCTCCTCGACGACTTCCAGCTGCCAGCAGGTCATATTTTCAACATGATTTCAGCCACCGATGTCCCCCTGGAAAAACTCGCTATTTGGGGAAGCTTGACAACCAAGCGCTACGAAAAAGAAACCTCCATCGGCCTAATGGCCCTAGATGAAAATCAGTACGCTGGACAAACAGACTACGAACTAGAGGTCGAGGTAAGCAATGCCCATGAAGGAAAAATTCTCTTTGATGCCTACCTAAAGAAAAAAGCCATCCAATTCAAATACGCCAGTAGCAAGGTTGCTCGTACTGCAAGCATGAAAAAATCAGCTCAATGAGGCTGATTTTTAGTTTTTCTACTGAAAAATTCTCTATTTTTTGATAAAATAGAGCTATCTTATTGTTTCAATCACTTCTAGGATATTCATAGAAGCACGTGTCAAAAGGAGTTATTCAAATGGTTCAACCAACTGGTGATCATAACATTAAACTATTTTCACTTAACAGCAACCGCGACATTGCTGAAAAAATTGCAGAAGCAGCAGGCCTTCCCTTAGGTAAGTTATCTTCCCGTCAATTTTCAGATGGCGAAATCCAAATCAACATTGAAGAGAGCGTTCGTGGGGTCGATGTCTACATCATCCAATCCACCAGCTATCCTGTTAACAACCACCTCTGGGAACTCTTGATTATGATTGATGCTTGTAAGCGAGCAAGTGCTAATTCTATCACAGCTGTTATGCCCTACTTTGGCTATGCACGTCAGGACCGCACAGCTGCTCCACGCGAACCAATTACTGCTAAACTGGTTGCCAACATGCTAGTCAAGGCAGGTGTTGATCGAGTACTCACACTCGACCTCCACGCTTCCCAGATTCAAGGTTTCTTTGACATTCCCGTGGACAATCTCTTGACCGAGCCACTTTTTGCCATGCACTATATGGAAAAAGGACTTTGTGGAAATGATGTTGTCATCGTTAGCCCTAAAAATTCTGGTATCAAGCGAGCACGCAATATCGCAGAATTCCTCCAGTCACCTATTGCCATTATCGACTATGCCCAAGACGATTCTGAACGCTCTGAGGGCTACATCATTGGTGATGTTTCTGGTAAAAAAGCTATTCTCGTTGATGATATTCTTAACACTGGCCGCACCTTCTCACAAGCTTCTAAAATCCTAGAAGAAGGTGGCGCAACAGATATTTATGCCGTAGCTAGTCACGGTCTCTTTGCAGGTTCAGCTGCCCAACTATTAGATCAGTCGCCGATTAAAGAAATTTTGGTTACAGACTCCGTAGCTAGTAAAGAACAACATCCTAAGAATATTGCCTTCCTCACAGCCAGTGAATTGATTGCGGACGCCATCCATCGTATCCAAGAGCGTCAGCCACTCAGCCCACTTTTCAAATTTACCAACCCTGAAAAAGAAAACTAGGAGCCTTCATTTGATTTATCTGGATAATGCAGCCACCACTGCCCTATCTCCCGCAGCCCTAAACCGCCTGTTGGAAGTTTCCAAGGATTGTTATGGCAATCCATCCAGCATCCACGGAGCTGGCCGAAAGGCCAATCAAATCCTGCGGCAAGCTAGACAAGATATAGCCGATAGCCTATCAGTGCCTGCCAATACCATTATTTTCACTGCAGGTGGTTCAGAAGCCGATAACCTAGCCATTCAAGGGCATGCCCTGGCCCATCAAGCAAAAGGCAAACACTTGATAACAACTGCCATCGAACACCATGCAGTCCTCCATACCATGCACTATTTGGAAGAACGGTTCGGTTTTGAAGTGACCTATATCCAGCCAGTTAATCAAGTCATTACCGCCCAACAAATCAAAGAAGCCCTAAGACCAGACACTATTTTGGTCAGCGTCATGTGGGCCAATAATGAAACAGGACAACTACTCCCCATCAAGGAAATCGGTGTTCTCCTTGCAGAACACCAAGCGGCCTTTCATGTAGATGCTGTACAAGTCGTCGGTAAAATCCCCATTTCCCCTGAAGAAAATGGAATTGATTACCTAGCAGCTTCTGCCCACAAATTTAGTGGTCCAAAAGGAAGCGGCTTTCTGTACAGCAAAAATCAACACTTTGATTCACTAATTCACGGCGGCAAGCAAGAAAACCAACACCGCGCTGGCACTGAAAATCTGCCTGCCATCGCTGCCATGGCCACCGCCCTCCAGGAAAAAAATAACCACTTGGAGCAAAATAGCCACTACGTAAGTAATTTGAAGAATCATCTCCTCCTCAACCTAGAAGGACTAGCCTATTATTGCAACCAAGCAGGAGAACACCTCCCACATGTCCTCAATATCGGATTTCCCAACAAACTAAATGAGCAAATCCTTATGCGGCTGGACCTAGTCGGCATTGCTGTATCAAGCGGTTCTGCCTGCACTGCTGGCG
The DNA here is from genome assembly GCA_945864085.1 of uncultured Streptococcus sp. Lineage (GTDB taxonomy): Bacteria > Bacillota > Bacilli > Lactobacillales > Streptococcaceae > Streptococcus. Next base: position 11,966 of record CAMBAD010000004.1, on the reverse strand, counting down.
TCATTCAAAATAGCCACGTGCTGGAAGCTATGTATGGCAAAGATTCTAACCGTTTAAGAGAGTCGATTCGTATCAGCTTCTCAGAAACAACCACTATCGAAGAAATAGACACATTTATCACTACATTAAAAGAAATAATTGGAGTTTAATCATGGCCTTCCAACAATCTGTCTCACTCAAAGACTGCAATTTTACCTATCATATCAGCCCTGCTATCAAAAAATATACTCTGCGAGATAATACATTTGAGCAAACCAAGGCTGGCCACTATCAGCTAACACGACTGCTGGAAGAAGTCCCTAATTCTAATCAAGGATTTCTCCTAAAAATCATCATCAATCAGGATTTAACAGGCTTTAAAATCAACATTACTGATAAATCTGGCTTGCGTTTAGTCAATATCTTTAAACCCAACAGCAATCAAGTGATTCAAGAGAAATTCTACTTCCTGATGGAAAGCCTGATTGACAGAGACATTTTTACTAAAGAAAGCTAAGCATACTTCAAATCTACTATCAGGACGCCTACAAACAACATAAGCTACTAGAATTTGAAGACTTAGAGGCCTCACTCTGCCAGACTATTACCCCGTCACCTGTATCAAGAGAAATGGAGTCGAACTCGATTTCCATGGCAGAATAGCCGACATCTACCACTACTTGCAAACTTTGGATTAAGAGGTGGTGCTATCAACATCCCAGCATATCAGAACTGTTGGTGTTTGCGCTCCTTCTTCTACCATTTGTCAGATAGAGTACGGCTATCGTTATATTTGGGCGAACAGAATTATGAGACTTGTCTCTATATTTTGCTGCTTTCATCCTATAATTTTCCCCCTGCTCCATTTGTAAATGCAATACTAACAAGCCATGTCCAAGTTAGCAACAGAGTACTGGTTTTGACTGATAGGAGTCTCCGTTTTTGAAAAATGATGGTCTGAGACAATCGTATGTGTTTCTTCAAAGTCACTGCGATTGTCTTTTTTGACTTACTGGCCTATTCTCTTTCGCTCACTCTTTTCCAATTCAATCTGTTGATTTTTTCACAAAGTTAAACTAGAATAGAAGAAAGAACGATTTGATATATCCAGTCAACAACCTTACTTTCGGTAAATGGGGACAAATTCACTCTCAAAATCTACTTATCAGTTTGTCAATGTCTGGGTTCAGGGACTGTTTGATTCCAACAATTCAGTGGACTATTGAGACGATTGGCAACTGAAAATGGGGAACTGTTGACGAACTCTGAAAAGTGGCGCTGGGCTTGAGCCCAGCATCCATTCAGCACAGGCATAAAAGATAAACATACCACAAACTATAAACCATGTAGCACAGAACCTCTTTACAAATCATGGTTTAAAAAATAAAGGAGACATTCGTGAAAAACGAAAAGAAAACAGATATTCCACGCGCTACTGCCAAACGCCTATCCATTTACTACAGAGTATTCAAGCGTTTCTACGCTGGCAATATTGAAAAAGCAAGTTCAAAAGAAATTGCAGAAGCAATCGGCATCGATTCTGCTACAGTTCGCCGTGATTTCTCATATTTTGGGGAACTGGGGCGACGCGGATTTGGCTACAATGTCAAAGAACTGATGGATTTTTTTGCAGACATCCTCAATGATACCTCTATTACCAATGTAATGCTCATCGGTGTTGGTAATATGGGGCGGGCCTTGCTTCATTATCGCTTCCATGAGCGCAATAAAATGAAAATTGTTATGGCCTTTGAGGCGGATGATAGTCCTGCAGTTGGCACTATTGATGAACAAATTCCAATCCATGCCATCTCAGAGTTGAAAGAACGTATTGCCGAAGCAAATTCACAGACTGCTATTTTAACTGTGCCAAGTATCAAGGCACAAGAAGTTACCGATATTTTGGTTGAAGCGGGTATAAAAGGCATTCTCAGCTTCTCCCCAGTCAATCTGACTGTTCCAAAAGATGTGGTTGTGCAATATGTTGACCTGACGAGCGAATTGCAAACCCTTCTCTACTTTATGAGAAAAGGTGAATAAAGACAGTAAAAAGGAGCGAGAAGCCCCTGAAATTCAACCTTTAGAGACTTCTCACTCCTTTTGCTAAAAACTAAACCAATTCACTTTCTTCCCTGAAAGAATAGTAATTCTTACTGCCAACAATCAAATGATCTAACAAGACCAGCCCCAGTGTCTCACAGGAATCCTTTAGATTTTCTGTAAAGAGAAGATCATTCTTACTCGGCTGAACAGAGCCAGAAGGATGGTTGTGGACAATGATGACGGAAGTCGCCATACATTTCACAGCATAATGCAAAATCTCACGTGGCTCAGCAATGCTGCGATTAACACTTCCAATAAAGATTGTCTTTTGACTAATGACTTGATTCTGAGTATTGAGGTAGAGAGCCACAAGGTGTTCCTGCTTCTTATCCCCAATCTCCTGTATCATTCTACGCCCTAATTTCTCACTCCCCAAAATCCGCTCATTTAACAAGAGCTCGGACTGATTGATTCGTTTTCCCAATTCAATCATAGCCTTGATTTCAATAGCTTTAACGCGGCCAATACCCGTCAAACTTTGTAATTCTTCAATGGACAATTCCCTCAAAGCAGCCAAATTTTCCAATCGATTAAGCAAATTGTTCGATAGGATGGAGACAGGCTCTTTTTTTGTTCCCGTCCGAATAAATATGGCCAGAAGTTCTTGATTGCTCAGCTTTTCAGCCCCTACTTCTAATAACCGCTCACGCGGCAACAGTGCTTCTTCTTTAAAATCAATTTGGTACATAAATTCCTCCTCACCTATCTATTCGTAAAAATGGGAGCAATCCTGAAAAAAATGAATCGGAAATGGCAAGCTAGTTGGCATCTATCCTGTTGATTTCGAAGGAGGTAAGCTTATTGTTTAGATTAAAAAGAAAAGGAGGGCAGGAACCAAAATAAATATTCTGGTCCTGTCCACTCCTATTCAATAGGCTTATTTTTCCAAATGCCAAATATCTTGATTGTATTGAGCAATCGTACGGTCTGATGAGAAGAAGCCTGCTTTAGCAATGTTAACAATTACCTTGTCTAACCAGCTATTGCGGTCCTCGTAGTCAGCAAGCATTTGCTCCTTGGTAACAATGTAATCTTCCAAGTCCAGAAGGGTCATGAAATGGTCATTGTGTTTGAGATTATCTTGAAGTCTCCACAGACGCTCATCGATTCCACCCGCATGACGAATTGTGTCGCTAGTGATGAAATCAATCAAAGGACGAATGCTGTCGCGTTCATAGAAGGTGTAAGGGTTGTATGTGCCATTCGCATAATGGTCGATAACTGCCTGACTATCTTGGCCAAAGATATAGATATTCTCATCACCAACCAATTCATGAATTTCCACGTTAGCCCCATCATCTGTACCAAGGGTCAAGGCACCATTCAACATAAATTTCATATTACCTGTACCAGACGCTTCTTTTGAAGCAAGAGAAATTTGCTCAGAAATGTCGGCTGCAGGAATGATGAAGCTCGCTTCTGTCACGTTGTAGTTTTCAATCATGACCAGCTGCAAATGCGGTGCAACTTCTGGATCATTTTTGATGACTTGTGACAAGACGAGAATCAGGTGGATAATATCCTGAGCTGCTGTATAAGCAGGTGCTGCCTTACCGCCGAAGAAGACGGTCAACGGACGAGTTGGGATATTGCCAGCCTTAATGTCCAAATACTTGTGGATGACATACAGAACATTCATTTGCTGGCGCTTATACTCATGCATACGCTTGATTTGTACATCAAAGATAGAGTCTGGATTCACTTCCACTCCCTGCTTTTTAGCCAAATGGCGGCAGAGTTTGCGCTTATTATGGCTCTTGGTTTCTTCTAACCAATTCTTAAGCTCGTCACTATCCTTATGCTCCAAGAGTTTTTCCAACTCACTGGCGTCATGATGATAGCCATGTCCCAACAAGCCATCTAGGTAACTTGCTAGACTTGGGTTGGCATGCATGAGCCAACGACGGAAGGTAATTCCGTTGGTTTTATTGTTAAATTTCTCTGGGTACAAGTCATAAAACGCTTTAAGTTCAGATGTTTTCAAGATTTCTGTATGCAGAGCCGCAACACCGTTGATCGAATATCCATAATGAATATCCATGTGGGCCATGTGAACACGACCGTGCTCATCAATGATATTGACTGCTGGATCGTTTTTCACTTCCTTGGCACGACGGTCTAATTCTTCGATAAATGGCACCAAATGCGGTACGACACGGTTCAAGAAGTCCAGTGGCCATTTTTCCAAAGCTTCTGCCAAGATGGTATGGTTGGTATAAGCTGTCATCTTCTTGACAATTTCTACTGCCTCATCAAAGGAAATACCACGAAGTTCCAAAAGGCGAATCAATTCAGGAATTACCAATGATGGGTGCGTGTCGTTAATCTGAACAACAGCATAATCAGGCAAATCGTGTAGATTTGAGCCCTTAGCAACTGCTTCATCAAGCAATAGCTGTGCAGCATTAGAAACCATGAAATACTGCTGGAAGATACGGAGAACTTTCCCCTCATCTGTCGTATCATCTGGATACAAGAAGAGGGTCAGGTTGCGGAAAATATCTTCCTTGTCAAACTCAATACCATCATAAATGATATTATCATCGACAGAAGCCAAATCAAAGAGACGTAGGCGGTTCTTCCGCTCAGTCTTGTAACCTGGCACATCAATATCATACAATTTTGAAGTCAGTGTAAAGTTCGCAAATGGTACTTGATAAGAAATCGGTGACTCAGTCAACCAAGAACGTGGCGTAATCCATTCATTTGGCACAGCCTTCTGCTGATGGTACTCAAACAACTGACGGAAAAGACCAAAATGGTAATTGAGACCAACACCATCACCATTCAATCCCAAACTTGCGATAGAATCCAAGAAGCAGGCTGCCAGACGGCCCAAGCCACCGTTACCAAGAGATGGTTCTAACTCCATATCTTCAATAGCAATCAAGTCTTTGCCTGCAGCCACTAGCTGGCTCTTCACTTCATCATAGACACCCAAGTTAATCAAGTTGTTAGACAGAAGTTTACCAATCAAAAACTCTGCCGAGATGTAGTACACTTTTTTCTTCTGGTCGTTGGTATATTTTGCCTCACTTTGCTGCTTTGTAAATGCAAGCAGGGCATAGTAGAGTTCTTGATCAGAGCAATCTTCAATACGCTTGGCATACATTGATTGCACGAAATTTTGTAAGTTAATCATTAAATCCTCCCTTGTGAAAGCTTATTTATGTAAACAATCACGAATATTTCAGTTACTTGCTGTAACCGTTTTCTCCATTATACTCTATTTAGCAAAAAAAGACAAGCCAAGTTCCGTACAAATAGAAATTGGTTCGTCTTTCAAGCGGTTACAGTCTCCTTGATTATCCTCAGATTATTCAGCAATCAGGGTTTCTAAACCAACCTTCATCATATCCGTGAAGGTATTTTGACGCTCTTCTGCTGTCGTATCTTCTTCTGGGTTGACCAAGCTATCAGAGATAGTCATGATGGCCAGGGTTTGAACGCCAAACTTAGCTCCCAAGTAATAAAGGGCAGCTGCTTCCATCTCCACTGCTTTTACGCCCAATTGACCCAATTCCAAGTTACGACTGAAGAGTTTTGGAGAATAGAAACTATCTGATGATAGGACATTTCCAACGTGGGTTGTCAGGTTCAGGTCTTTGGCGATATGGTAGGCCTTGTCCAAGAGTTCAAAGTCAGCAATCTGTGGCAAATCGTATTCTGGCCAGTCGATGTTGATCATCTTAGAGTTTGTAGCCGCAGCCTGAGCCAAAACCAGTTCACGGACATGAACATCCTTGTTGAGAGAGCCTGCTGTTCCGACACGGATGAGTTTTTTCACATCGTATTCGGTAATCAGTTCATGGGCATAGATAGAAATGGATGGCATACCCATACCTGTACCCATGACAGAAACACGGTGCCCCTTGTAGGTCCCAGTATAACCAAACATGTTACGGACTTCATTGAAGCAGACAGCATCTTCTAGGAAATTTTCTGCAATAAATTTAGCACGTAAGGGATCTCCTGGAAGCAAAATTTTATCGGCGATGTCGCCAGCTTTAGCGGAAATATGGATTGACATTTATTATTACCTTTCGTTTTGAAATCGGATAAAAGGAGAGCTCCAGTTCAAATGAGTAGAACTCGAACTTCACTTCGTGTTAGTTTACAACTCAGCCAAAATAGCCTTAATAAGGCCTTTGAAGTTGCCCTTGATTTGTTGGGTGACTTCGACCACTTCTTCGTGATTGAGTTCAGACTGGAAACCGGCAGCAAAGTTGGTAATGGCTGAAATACCCAAGACCTTGAGACCTGAATGAGCTGCTACAATGACTTCTGGCACGGTTGACATGCCAACAGCGTGGGCTCCCATGGTTTGGAAGGCACGGATTTCAGCAGGGGTTTCATAGGTCGGCCCCGTCACACCCAGATAGACACCGTCGTCCAGCTTGATGCCCATTTTTTCAGCGATAGCATGGGCTTTTTCACGGTATTCCTTGGTATAGGCATTGGACATGTCTGGGAAACGAGGACCAAATTCTTCCAAGTTTTCACCAATCAGTGGATTTTGACCAGTCAGATTGATGTGGTCTGTAATAGCCATCAGGGTACCTGGACCGTAGCCGATACCTCCCGCAGCATTGGTGACAATGACACCTTGACAGCCCAGAGCCTTCATGACACGGACTGGGAAGGTTACGACTTCCATTGGATTCCCTTCATAGAAGTGGAAACGTCCTTGAAGAGCCAAGACCTTGCGTCCTGCCAAATCCCCATAAACCAGCTTTCCGGCATGGCCAACAACGGTTGATTGGCCCCAGTTTGGAATATCGGCATAGTCAATGACAATGGCGTTATCCACTTCTTCTGCCAATTCACCCAGGCCTGATCCCAAAATCAGACCAAACTCAGGTTCTGTCAAACCTTTTTCAACCAAAAAGTCTTTTGTTTCAATAATTTTTTCTAATAGTGACATATTGTCTCCTTCGATTTAATAAAAGTCTTTACAATTTTTATCATAATATTTTTCTAATGCAAGATGTCTTGTTTGTTCAATATCGGTAATCATTTGATCTCGACCGTCTTTGCCCATATCATATAAACGAATTAAATCACTTTCAAAGTAGTCTGAGTATTCTTTCAATCTGATAAACAATCGTTCACATTCATATAGACTACTGTAGCCACTTTCGTACGAAACAGCTATCAGACTGAATTCATCTTTGTAAGAAAAAATAAATTCCATTGGAATACCTCAAGGAAGTTTTATCGGAGATTTCTTACAAATACTCTGACCAGTCATATTCTGGCATTTTTTCTTGGATAATTTCTAATGGTCGGCAGAGAAAAGCTGTGTCTTCTCTCTCAACAATGGGTCTATTGAGCAAGGCTGGCTTGTCGACCATCATCTGAAGCAGGTCTTCTTCTGAGTGCTGGGAGGCTTCTTCTGGGGACAGTCTAATCAGGGCAGAAGGCTGAGCATCCATTTTATCCAGAAGGCGCTCTATGTCTGCTCTCGAAAGGGGATTTTCCAGATAATTGACCCAGTCAACTTCCAACTCTTGTCCGGCTAGTAGCACTCGTAATTTCTTGCATTTACTGCAATCCGGGTGGTAATAAACTGTGAGTTTTTCCATTAAACCAAACTTTCTAAGAAACTCTCGCCAATCATGGCCTTGTCTACTCCGAAGTTCTCAGCGATGGTGGCTGAAATATCGGCAAAATGTCCGACTGGCAACACTCCGCTACCCTTGAAAGACTTGCTGTAAGCCAAGAGAGGCACATATTCACGCGTATGGTCGGTACCTGCATAGGCAGGATCATTGCCATGATCAGCAGTGATGAGGAGCAAATCATTTTCTCTCATGTTCTCAATAATCTCTGGAATACGAGCGTCAAACTCCTGCAAACAATCGCGGTATCCTTCAATATCACGGCGGTGGCCATACACTGCGTCAAAATCAACTAGGTTGGTGAAGGAGAAACCTTTTTCAAATTCTGGCAGTTTAAGGGTATCAATGAGAACATCCACACCGTGCATGTTGGACTTGGTATGGCCCATGTCGTTGGTAATGCCTGAACCATTGAAAATGTCACTAATCTTACCAACGGAGTAGGTTGGTACTCCTACTTCTGCCAGCTTGTTAAGGACGGTATCCTCAAATGGCGACACGGCATAGTCATGACGATTGGCAGTCCGTGAGAAGTTACCTGGTTCACCGACATATGGGCGGGCAATAATCCGACCAAGCAGAGCCGGACGCTCCAAAGTAATGGAACGAGCATATTCACAGATACGATAGAGTTCCTCAAGCGGGATAATATCTTCATGAGCCGCAATCTGAAGCACAGGGTCTGCGGATGTGTAGACAATCAGCTCACCGGTTTCCATTTGGCGAGGACCAAAGTCATCAATAACAGCGGTACCTGAGTACGGCTTGTTTGCTTCGCGGATGATTTTACGACCTGAAAATTCTTCGATTTTGGTCAAAATATCCTCTGGAAAACCATCCCAGAAAGTGTCGAATGGCTCTGTGATGTTGAGCCCCATGATTTCCCAGTGGCCTGTCATGGTATCCTTACCGAGCGACACTTCTTCCAGCTTGGTCACATAACCTGTAGGATTTTCCTCAGATGGAACGGTCGCAAGTGCTGTATCACGCGGGATATTTCCCAGACCCATTTTGGCCATATTTGGTACAGAAAGCCCTGCTTTTTCCGAGATGTGACCAAGGGTATCTGAGTCTGTATCTGCTACACCTGCGTTGAAGAATTTATCTGAGTCAGGTGCTGCACCAATCCCCACTGAATCCATAACAACGAGGTGAATACGATTAAATGTAGGCATAATCTACTCCTTTTTCTAATACTCAACAAAACCCAGCAACAAACTGAAAATGGCGTGCTTTTCTTCCACTGCTATAAGCTTCTTAACGAGTTTGATTGTTGAATGTTGAAAAGTATAAACAATAAATGTTCGTGTTTTCATTATATCATATATTAAATAAAAAAGCCCTCTCCAGACGATTCTGGAAAGAGCGATTAGCTATCAATTTTTTTCAAGTATTTGCGGCCCTTCAGGTCGACCAACAATCACCTTAGAAATCAAGCCGATAAAGAGACCGTGCTCTACGACTCCAACCGTATGATCCAATTCATCCGACAGAGCCTGAGCGTCTTCTATCCGCCCTAAATCTAGGTCAATAATAAAGTTCTGCATGTCTGTCACATGCTTCTTCCCATTTGTAATCCGAAAACTAGGACGATAACCTTTTGTTTCAAAAAGACGGAAAAGATTTTCTGACCCATATTGCACAACCTCTACGGGCAATTTAAAAGCACCCAGTGTTTCTACCACTTTGGACTCATCCACTATCCAGATGCAGTCCTTGCTATTAACGGCAACAACTTTTTCCATTAAAAGCGCTGCGCCTCCGCCCTTTATTCCGTTGAATTGGCTATCTACTTCATCTGCACCATCCACGGTCAAATCGACAGACTCAACGTCATCTATATTTTTGAGGGGAATCCCGAGGGACGCTGCCTGTTCAGCTGTTGCATGCGAAGTCGTCACGCCAACAATCTGCAATCCTTCTTCCTTGACTCTGCGGCCAATTTCCTGCACGAAATAATAGGCTGTTGAACCTGTTCCCAAACCAACAACCATGCCGTCCGTTACAAACTCTGCCGCCTTGATTCCAACTTGTTCTTTTAAGTTTGACACACTCGTACTCCTTTAAGGTGAAACAATTACAGGCTCATTATATCATGGAACGAATCGTTTTTCTATAAAAATCACTATTTTCTTTTTAGATTTAAAATAGTTTGATGGGGGAATAATTATCATGCTACTAACACCATCCTAAAACCTGTCATCGATTTGCATAACACGGCTTACTTTGTTGAAAGCATTCAAAACAGCACAGCTCTAAAACGCTCAGGAGTCAAGTCTTTCAAATTATCCGGTTTTGAAACCATTCGAAACAGCACAGCTCTAAAACTGTACCTTTCATATGCAAGCTCACGTTCAAGTTTTGAAACCATTCGAAACAGCACAGCTCTAAAACCAATAGCCAGAAAATTTTCTGCAGGGATTGGGTTTTGAAACCATTCGAAACAGCACAGCTCTAAAACACAACATTCGACAATCACTATCGACACTTAGTTTTGAAACCATTCGAAACAGCACAGCTCTAAAACACCATTTCAGGTACTTGTTCCAAAAAATATTGTTTTGAAACCATTCGAAACAGCACAGCTCTAAAACTGATGAAGTTCATTGATGTTGATGCCATTGGTTTTGAAACCATTCGAAACAGCACAGCTCTAAAACATGGATACTTACGCATGGAAATAGGCGCATGTTTTGAAACCATTCGAAACAGCACAGCTCTAAAACCGTGTATCAGTTCTTCCATGTAAAGCTTAGGTTTTGAAACCATTCGAAACAGCACAGCTCTAAAACAGCTTTTAGAATATGTCGCTATTGACAGTTGTTTTGAAACCATTCGAAACAGCACAGCTCTAAAACAACTGTAGTAGTCCCTGCAATTATCACAGCGTTTTGAAACCATTCGAAACAGCACAGCTCTAAAACTCTTGTCACTTACATTGTACGAAAAGAACAGTTTTGAAACCATTCGAAACAGCACAGCTCTAAAACGTTCGGTTTTATTATGCAACGAATCAAGGGGTTTTGAAACCATTCGAAACAGCACAGCTCTAAAACTAGACGCGGCCAAAACGGCCTTTGACAGCCGTTTTGAAACCATTCGAAACAGCACAGCTCTAAAACAACTATCTGCAACCTTCCACAAAATCGCTTGTTTTGAAACCATTCGAAACAGCACAGCTCTAAAACCGAGGGCTACGAGCCAATCAGAACAGCACTGTTTTGAAACCATTCGAAACAGCACAGCTCTAAAACTACATTGAACAATGAACATTTGTATGAACGGTTTTGAAACCATTCGAAACAGCACAGCTCTAAAACGCAGGTGCAGGAACTAAAAGAGCGCCGGCCGTTTTGAAACCATTCGAAACAGCACAGCTCTAAAACCGTCTATTTTAGCATTGGCGTTTGGTATTAGTTTTGAAACCATTCGAAACAGCACAGCTCTAAAACCCCGTTACACTTTTGACAGTGCTATTCTCTGTTTTGAAACCATTCGAAACAGCACAGCTCTAAAACTCATTAGCGAAAATATAACTATTGTATAGCGTTTTGAAACCATTCGAAACAGCACAGCTCTAAAACAACTATGGTAAGGAGAAAAGAATGAGTATTGTTTTGAAACCATTCGAAACAGCACAGCTCTAAAACACTCGTAGAGCTAGCGCTCGTCAGGAGAAGGTTTTGAAACCATTCGAAACAGCACAGCTCTAAAACAAAAAATGCGCATTATAAAACTTTCGGCATGTTTTGAAACCATTCGAAACAGCACAGCTCTAAAACTGCTCTGACTATTTAGCTTATTTTCAAAGGGTTTTGAAACCATTCGAAACAGCACAGCTCTAAAACCAAACTATTTCCAAACCTTTTAAGCCGATTGTTTTGAAACCATTCGAAACAGCACAGCTCTAAAACAACTCAGTTGATTGTACTTTTGATCGTGAAGTTTTGAAACCATTCGAAACAGCACAGCTCTAAAACTATGTTTCCTCCTTTAATCAAAAATACTATGTTTTGAAACCATTCGAAACAGCACAGCTCTAAAACGTCGTCTGATCCACTCCGGAATATTTTCTCGTTTTGAAACCATTCGAAACAGCACAGCTCTAAAACGCCGTTCAGCGGGTCAAGCTCCAGCCATTGGTTTTGAAACCATTCGAAACAGCACAGCTCTAAAACGTGATTGAAGAAAAGCAACCAGAACGGAATGTTTTGAAACCATTCGAAACAGCACAGCTCTAAAACGCCGTTCAGCGGGTCAAGC
>CAMBAD010000003.1 GCA_945864085.1 uncultured Streptococcus sp. | reverse complement strand
ACATACAGAATGTATGCTAAAATAAAGAAAAACACATACAGGATGTATGTATTGAGGAGGAAGAAGATGTTAAAAAGTCTATATCCTGTTATCATGACTCAGAATGTGGCTGTTTTACAGGCCTTTTTCGTAGATTATTTTGGTTTTGAAGAGACCTTTGTATCGGATTGGTATGTCAGCCTGCGCTTGAAAGAACATGAAATCGCCTTTCTGGCTTCAGACCATGAAACTATCCCGCAGGGGTTTAGGCAGGCTGCCCAAGGCATTTTGGTCAATGTTGAAGTAGAGGATATTACCGAGATTCATGCGAGAATTCAGCAAGACAGACCGGATTCCATTGTGTTAAGTTTGCGGGATGAGGAGTTTGGTCAGCGTCATTTTATCGTGGCTATGGATGGTTTGCTTATTGATGTGATTCAAGAAATTGAGCCATCTGACAATTTCAAGGAGCATTTTCAGGAGGCTTTTTACCATGAATAAGAAAATGGAAGCCAGTCAAGCGACCATTGGTCAGCTGATAGCGGTGTCCAGAACCTTGTTTGCCCAAAAAGGCTACAATCAGACGTCTCTGGAAGAAATTGTGGAGCAAATTGGCATGACCAGAGGGGCCCTCTACCATCACTATAAAAATAAAAAAGATTTGTTCAGGGCTGTTCTCCTGCAGATTCAGGAAGAAATCGGCCAAAAGGTGGCAGAGGAAGCAGACAAAACAGACGACTTGTGGGAACAGTTGCTTATCGGCTCTGTGACCTTTGTTAAAGAGGCTTGCAAGCCTGATATCAAGCAGATTCTGCTGCTTGATGGCCCCAGTGTCATCGGTTGGCAGGATTGGCGTGAAATGGATGAAGCCAATTCCCAGTACCATTTGCAGCAGCAGATTGAGCTTTTACAAGAAAAGGGGATTTTGCGAAGCTATGACTGCCGGGCCATGACGGCACTTATTTCTGGCGGGCTAAATGAACTGGCCCTTTATTTGGCGGAGCAGGAAGTTGTCGGTTTAGATTTGGACGACCTGATCAGAAGGCAATTAGAAGGGTTCAAAAAGCATGGCTAAAAAATTAAAAGATTATTATGATGAAGATTTTTTGGATGACCTGATTGGGAAGATTGCCGCGGTCTATCCAGACTTTGATAAGGTAGTCTTTAAAAAGACGGTCATGGGTCAGCTGGAAAGCCTGGACTTCAGTCCTAGGCAGGTCTTGATTGCGGAGGCTCTTAAGGCTCATATTCCTCTGTCCTATCTGGAAAGTTTGGGCATTTTTGAGCAGATTTTAGGTCCAGAGTTGGAGACCAGTGTCGGCATGTTTACGGAAGGCTACTGGCTCTGGCCCATTGGCAAGTATGTGGAGCTTTACGGGCTGGATGATTTTGAAGCCAGCACGGCCTTTCTCAAGGAATTGACCAAGCGGCATACAGGTGAATTTGGAATGAGGCAGCTCCTGCTGCGCTATCCTGAAAAAACGGTGACCCTAGCCAAGAACTGGTGTCAAGATGAGGACAATAAGGTGAGGCGCTTGGCCTGCGAGTGTCTGAGAATTGCCCTGCCTTGGGCAAAAAAGACGACCATTGCACTGGACTATTTTGAAGATTATGTCTGGATTCTGACCAGCCTTAAGGATGATGAGGACAAATCCATCCAAAAAAGTGTCGCCAACAATCTCAATGACCTGTCAAAAGTAGACATGGACAAATTCAAGGATATTATTGATTCCTGGACAAAAAACAAGGTCGTCAGTCCAGCCTGCCAGTGGATTATCAGGCATGGGTCCAGAAGCATTCGAAAAAAGCAGAGCCAGGCATAATATGGTAAAATGGGAAAAAGAGCATCCCATGTCTATTGAAATTCGCAAGGAAAGGCCAGCTGAGTACCGAGAGGTTGAAAATCTGGTGCGGGAGGCCTTTTGGAATGTTTATCGGCCAGGTTGTTCGAAACACCTGATTCTGCACCAGTTGCGCCAGTACCCCAATTATCTGGAAGACCTGTCTAGGATTCTCTTGGTGGACGGTCAAATTGTGGGGCACATCCTCTTTAGCAAGGCCCAGCTTCGCCATGAAAAAACAGGAGAAGTCAAAGAAATCGCCATTTTTGGCCCCTTTGCCATTCACCCAGATTTTCAAAAACAGGGGATGGGAGACGTTTTGGCGCAAACAGCCATTGACCAAGCCAGAGAAGCGGGGATTTCCCATTTGGTCATCTTTGGCAATCCTGCCTATTATCCAAAATATGGCTTTGTCACAGCCAGTCAGCTGGGCATTTATCTGGAGAACCAGGATAAGGATGAGGTTCTGGACTTTGTTCTAGCCTTAGACCTGCAGGGAGATGGCTCTATCTCACTGGAAAATGGCCCTTGGCTCTACAAGGACCCTGATGGCTATCAAGTGGATGAAGCCGTCCTCGAAGACTTTGATAAAAACTTTCCGCCCAAGCAGAAAGAAAAGCGGCCAGGGCAGTTGGAGTAGGGGATGAAAAAGTTTTCCTCTCTTGACTGAAGAAAATCTGATAATCTTGATGTAGAATGTAGAAAATTGAGGGAGGATAGAATGACAAACATATTACTAATCGATGACCATCCTCAGATTCAGCATCTGGTCAAGCGGATTTTGACTAAAAATCAGTATGAAGTCACCTGTCAGGCCGGTATTGATAGAGAAGACTTAAGTCCTTTAAAAGCGTTTGATTTGATTCTTTTGGATGTGATGCTGGGGCTTCCCTACGATGGCTATGATATTTGCCAGTCCATTCGGGAGGAGTTAGACATTCCTATTATTTTTCTGACCGCTTTGACCACTGATGATGATTTGGTCAAGGGATTTTCCCTTGGTGCAGATGACTATATTAAGAAGCCATTTAGTCCGTCTGAATTACTGGCTAGGGTAGAGGCCCATCTGAGGCGAGCGCAGCGCAAAAAAGATGCTTCGCGAAAACTGAACTTTGAAACCATCACGCTGAATCTGGATGAAAAGGCCATTTATATCTCTGGGGAGAGGATTTACTTGACCAGAAAAGAATATGAGCTGGTAGAGCTACTGGCCCAGCATCCGCAAAAAGTCTTTTCGATTCAGGAAATCTATGAGACCATCTATGACATGGATTCTGACTCCCTTTTTAGAGGAGTTTCTGAATTCATTTATCAGATTCGTAAAAAGCTAAAGGCATACGATGTCAACCCAATCAAAACAATTAGGGGGATTGGTTACCAATGGCAAAGAGAAGCTTGAGTTTCAGCAGGAGAGTCTGGCAGATTTTAATCGAAATTCTTCTTGGCTTAGTACTTGTTTTGGTCTTATCTTTTACTTCCCTCTATTTGCTCTACCAAACAAGAATCCTTAATCCCTTAGAAGTTATGGATGAGATAAGCGCTACAAGGCTGAAAGAGGTGACCAGTCCATCTGAACTGGAAACCTACTTATCTGCCTACCATTTAGACTATGTGATCTTTGATGAAACGGGAGAGATAAGAAACACTTTCTTGGAAAAGTCGCAAGAAGCACTGGCTAAGCAGGCTTTTTTGGAAAATACGGTGGTCGAAACTGCTTCGGAGAGTTACCGCCCCTATCAGGCTGGCAACCAACAAACGGTCGTCATTCGATTCTCTTTGATTCCAGAATTTAGCAAGAGAGAGTGGCGGAAAAACTATGATTTTAATCAGCTATTCTCCTACACCATCTTAATCTTGGTTTTTTTGGCTACGATTTTTCCCTTTGTGCGCTTTCTTTATCAGGCGAGGAAGGAATTTCATATTTTAGAAGCTGTTCCTAAAAAAGCAACGGTTTCTGCGAAGGAACCAGACATGAATGAAGTCAGGATTCGAGAAATCAGGCAGTCTATTGATGCCATCAAAGAGATGGAGGCTCGTTTGGAGACCCTGATTGAATACGAAAAACAGGAGAAGAAGGATCTGATTTTTCAGGTCTCAGCCCTGTCTCATGACATTAAAACACCGCTGACTATTATTAAGGGAAATGTGGGCTTAATCGAGGATTGTGACAATCCAGAGGAAGTATCTGAATGTCTGGCTTATATTGATGACGGGATCAGTCAGATTGAAGATTATTTGGATTTGATGATTAACTATAGCAAATGGATTTATCAGCCGGATGCCAAGCACACAGTTTCTTTAAATAGTTTGATAGCAGGAATTTCTAATCAAGTGCAAGGCTATATTAGTAAAGGAATTGATTTTGAAATTCGAAATGAATCTGAAAGAGACAGTCTTTATTGCTCCTCTTCCAATATTCAGAGGGCAATCGTCAATATCTTAACCAATGCCTTTGATTTTGCAGAAAGCAAGGTCAGCTTGACAATTTCTGACACCGAGAATCAGCTTCTATTTCGAATTTACAATGATGGTCCGCCTTTGGATCGGCAAGGATTAGAAAATATTGGCAAGTTATTTTACACGCAAAGCCAGGGAAGGAGCGCTTCAGACAAACATTATGGCTTGGGCTTGTACTTTTCAAGACTGACTGCCTCATTACATGGCGGTAGCCTCAGTTGTCAAAATCTAGACAAGGGAGTTCTTTTTTGTTTTACTATTCAGACCTAGTTTTTTGGTGAGCTAGGTTTTTTCTTTTTGTTGTCAAAAACTGACGAAAAACTGAACTTGATTCTATAAAATGGTTGATAAGAAAGGTGGTAGATTTTATGGTAAAAAATCAACAATCAGTTATTCGTCAGCTAAGGTATGATGGGAGAAATCGGGCAGAAGAACTGCTCTGCGCAGAAAACCTCGTCAAACATTACGGTTCTCTCAAGGTTTTGTCTAGTATCAGTTTGACTATATATAAGGGCGAAACGCTTGCGATAATGGGGCCGAGTGGTTCTGGCAAATCTACTTTACTCCATGTTTTGGCTGGTATTTTACCTGCAGATTCTGGCAGAATTGTCTTAAAGAAAGAAACAGAAGTAGAGGTGACAGCCTTGCAGTCAGATGCTTTGTCAAGAATGCGCCTGGAAGACCTAGGTTTTGTTTTTCAGCAGGGCATGCTCTTGCCTGAGTTAACGGTTCTTGAAAATGTAGCCCTGCCATATATGATGCTGACAAATGACTTCAGCGAGGCAAAAAAGAAAGCTAAAAACCTTCTGACCAAGATGGACTTATTAGAACTAGGTCAGAGGCGTTTGGGGCAGATTTCTGGCGGACAGGCCCAAAGGGTTGCTATCGCTAGAGCCCTAATCAATTCTCCTAAAATTATTTTCGCAGACGAGCCGACTGGGGCCTTGGATTCTAAAACAGCCAGTTCTGTCTTAGAAGAGTTGATGACCATGAGCAAAAGGGAGGGGAGTGCCATTGTATTGGTGACGCATGATGAGCGGGTGGCTGCTAAATGCCATCGCGTCATTCATCTCCTTGACGGGCGCATAAAGGGGGAACTTGTCAATGGAAACTAAGTGGATGAGGTTATTAGTGGGGCCTCGGTCATGGAAGTCTATTACGACGCTTGTACAGGTGGTCAGTTCTCTTCTGATTAGCAGTATTGCTTTTGCAACCTTTATGTTAGTTCGTTTTTTCTGGAATTTGTCAGCAGGGGATGGAGGGTACAGGTTACTTTCCCTGGCGCTGGTTGGTTTGCTCCTTGTGCCGCTCATCAGTCTCGGGTCTACCTCTGCTAAATTATCTGTGCAAAGACGAAATGACCGTTTATCTGTCCTGCGCCTGTTAGGTATGGCTGAAAGTCGGGTTAGAATGTTGACTGTAGCAGAAGCGAGTATCATTCAGGGGATAGGAATCGGCATCGCTTTTTTCCTTTCTTTTTTAAGTCCTTATCTTTTGTCGCTCCTTCCTATTCAGGGCAGTTCGATTGGCTGGGAAGATCTTCATTTGCCTCTTGAGATGAGACTGTTTATTTTTCTTATTCTCATGATACTGAGTATTTGGAGTTCACAGCTGGGGCTTAGACGACTCATTTTAACTCCTCTTGGGGTGAAGCAACGAAGCCAGCAAACCAAATTATCGCCGCTTCGGCTTTTGTTTATGATTATCTCCTTGCTTGGGGGGCTTATCTTGCTTCATTTGGCTTCACCAAGCTGGGGAGTATTGGGCATTATGCTTGCTCTGGTTTTGGTCCTGACAATCATCATGGGAGCTTTAAATTTGGTCGGCCCCTATCTGATCTATCTATTTGCCAAAAGAAGGGTTGGGAAAGCTAAGGGAGTTGCTCATTTGATTGCCGCCAGACGAAACCTAGACAATCCAAAAGGAACCTGGCGTCTGGTCTCTTCTATAGCCTTTACCAGTTTTGTGCTTGTCCCTACAGGGGCGATGTTAGGTTTTTTGGCTGCTGTTGGAAAAGGTCCCAGTCAGCTGGAAGCAAGTCTGATTCAACTCCTAGCGGACACTCGGACAGTTTTGCTCTTAGTTGTCTTCCTTTCCTTTTTACTGGTGGCTTGTCAGGTGGCTTTCACCCAGTTAATTGAACTATATGAACATGCGGACCTCTACGTTGCCCTAGATCGAATCGGGACACCAAAGCAGCTGATGAATCAGAGTCGCTACCACCAAATTCTGCTGCCAAGCCTTATAGCCAGCATTGGCTCTGCTCTCCTAGCGGTCATTTTATGCTTTCCCCTTGTATCAGTTGCAGCGACAGTCTCGCCCATATTTGTACTGTTAATTATCGTATTACTTGCTTTGGGAAATGGCTTCATTTTATGGTCCGTTCAGTTAACCAATCCAGTTCTGTCACATATAGTAACCAATTCTGTCAGAGGTGATTGAATAGTCATTTGTAAATGAAATGAGTGAGAGAAGCTGAGAAATCATTTCAGACTTTCTTTACCTGTTTGACATATTTCTCTTGAGATGGTTGACCAGTTATCCAGTCCAAGGGACAAAGAGGTTGAGGCTGGGCATTAAGTCCAACCTCGTTTATTAGAGTTCGCGATAACACTTTGACGCAGTGGTTGATTGGATGTCCTTATCCCTTGTCTTGCAAGTGATAGCGGCCATCCTAATCAACTGTGCGGAGGTGGGACGACAAAATCGAAATCGTCATTTTATGACGATTTACCTATTTTTGTCCCACTCTCTTTTGTCTTGGTCTGAGATTTTAAAAATCATTAACTCCTGTCAATGGATTTTCCAGGCTGGTTCAAGAACTTTGCGTAAAGGGGGCAAATGAAGGGCAGTTCTTATCAGTCCCATGGTATAATAGTAGTATGAGAGGGACGAAGGGAGGTGACCCTGTGCAGAAAAAGATGGAAGAAGTGGCTGTCTATATCCAGCAGCATATCCATGATGGGCTCTGTTTGGAAGACTTGGCCAGGCAGTTTCATTACAGCCCCTATCACCTGTCGCGGACCTTTAAGAAAGAGATGGGCTATTCCATTAAGGAGTACATGGAAGCTCTAAAAATCAAGGGCAGTATTGATCATCTGGTTTTGACCCCTCAGAAAATCACAGACACCGCCCTAAATTACGGTTACTCCAGTCCGACCACATTTTCAGCAACCTTTAAGCGCCATACAGGCTTGGCCCCAAAAAAGTTTATCAGAGAATCTACCCTGTCCTATCGAATCTTGCAGACTTTTTTGACCCAAAAAGAGGTACTGGTTCACCGTGAAAAACAAGTTGTGACCAATAATCGCTTGTCTGTAAAACTGATTTACCCAGATGATTATCAGCCCCATATCAGCTGTGTTGGCCTGTTCAAGTCTCGTATTCCCAAGGAAAATCCGATTGTTGGAGCAGTCATGAGCCGAGTCTTGACCTGCGTCTTTGACAATGTTCCAAATGGCAGCTACTATCTGCTGGCTTGCGAACTCTTGGAGAACTTGTCCTTCAAACAGACCTATGTCTTGGATGAAAATTTTCGTCAGGGTCCAGACCAGATGCTCCACTTTTCTGGCGATACCCAGCTTCATTTTGAACTGAACATGCGCCGCCCCATCGCAAGTGACCCACCCATCACCATGAATGTACCGCGTTTGGTAAAGCAGAGCTTGATGGACAAATTAAACTCTCCATTTGGAAAAACTCATAAGAACTAGCCTCTTCAAGGCTGGTTTTTTGCCCCTAAAAACCGCAATTGAAGATAGGATTTTCTGGAACAATCATGCTAAACTGGAATTAGCAGAAAGGATGAAGGGTTATTATGACCGGCTTCATCATTGTCAATAGGCTCTTAAATCCATTGCCTACTCTAATTGGGAATTGGACAAAAAATAAAAGAAAGGGATGGCTATGGCTTATAAGCAAGAAGCAGCAAAGCAGATTAGAGAGGAATTGAGGCGGCAACTACCTCCAGAAGTCTTTGAAGATGAAGTGGCTGAAAAAAAGATGTTTGGCGGTTTGGCATTTATGGTGCGTGGGAAGATGTGCATTTGTGCCAGTGGACGTGATGAGGTTCTGGTCATGGCTCGTATTGGTAAGAAGAGACAAAATGCGCTTCTTCCAATAGCCGGTGCCTCTGTTACCATCATGAGGGGCAGGCCCTGTCAAGGCTATATTGATCTGGATAAAAATGCCTGCGAGAACCTGTCTTTTTGGGTGAGCCAAGCCCTTGGATATAATTTAGAACTAATAAAGGAGTAATCATATGAAATCACAGTTTACAAACCTCATCACCGTCTTTCCTGTCAAGGATGTGGAAACAAGCCTAGCCTGGTACAGAAGGTGGCTGGGAGAGCCAGATAGCATCCCCATGAGAGGGATAGCAGAGTACCAGGTGACCGAGACTGCCTGGCTGCAACTGACCCAAGAAGAAGGAAATCCAACCAGCCTTATCCTGGGTGTAGACGATATCAACAAACTACGAGAAGATCTTGTCAATAAAGGGTTGGAGCCGAGTGACATTATGGATTGGGAGGTCGTCTTGACCTGTCAGATAGAGGATCCTGATGGCCATACCATCTCCTTTGCGCAAGAAGTGGTTTAGGGATAAGTGAAGACTGATAAAGAAATCAGTCTTTTTTTTTTTGGTGCATAGGGGTTGACATTATAGACCAAGTGGTCTATAATGTTAAAAAAGTTTAGGAGAAGTAGAATGAAAAAAGAGTTGAAAACCAAGTTAACTCAGGAGCGCATCATTGAAGCGGCCCTAATTGAGTTTTCCCAAAAGGGCTATAAGGCCTTCGGCATCAACGAACTCTGCAAGAATCACAAGATTTCAAAGGGGATTCTTTATCATAACTTTTCTGGCAAGACGGAGCTCTATCTGGCCTGTGTCAGAGAAAGTTTCCAGAAGGCGGTGTCCATCATTCGTGGGGAGTCAGGTGACATTCCCAGTCTAGCAGACTATATGGAACGCCGTCATCGCTTTTCCAAGGATTTTCCTCACCACAGCCATGTCTTCTTTGAAGCTTGGATGACAGCTCCGGCAGAAATTGTTGAGGAAGTGGAAAAGGAAAAGGCTGTTTTTGAGGACTTGAATCGCCAGGTTTCAGGAAAAATACTGGCTGAGTCAACCCTCAAAGACCATATCAGCCAAGAACAGGCTCTGGACTATCTGACCTTTATCCAGCAGCTTTTTCGGAGTTATTACCTGGCAGCCAGTGGGTCGAAAGAGCCCACCAGTTTGGCCAGCCAATACGAAAAAGACCTCCAAAAAGTCCTCCATCTCATGATTTATGGCATTTTAAAGGATGAAGAGTGAAGGGAGTGATTCATGATTAGAAGCCCAGTATGAGGCCTGACCTCGAAACCAACACAAATATAAATAAAAAATAATAAATATTAGGAGAGTTATTATGTCTAAAAAATTATCATGGTTGTCTATCTTAGCAGGTATTTTGTCCATTCTTGCAGGTTTTTATCTGATGGCCAATCCAGCCCTCAGCCTTCTGTCCTTTGCCTTCTTGTTTGCCCTTATTTTCTTGGTTAACGGTATTTCTGACATCATCAAATATTTCTCAGCAGACGAGAAAAGTGGTTGGGACCTCTTCAACGGTGTTATGACGGTTCTCTTGTCTATCTGGCTCTTCTCAGGAACCTTCTTTGAAAAAGTGACCTTCATTCCCTTTATCTTTGCTTTCTGGGCCCTCTTTACAGGTGTTTCAAAAACCATCATGAGTTTTGAAGTGAAAAAAGTGGATAAGAAGTTGGGTAGTACCCTTCTTTGGACGGGTATTTTAGGTATCATCGCAGGGATCATCATGATGGGACATCCGCTCATGACGGGAGTTATTGTGACCTATACCGTAGCCTTTGTCTTTATCTACCAAGGAATTGCGGCTATCGTTCTCTATTTCAAATCTAAAAAAGCATAAGTTAGAAAGGGTTTCAATATGGAGAAGCTGAAAAATATCCTCTTTAACAAGGTGACCATCGGGGCCATTCTGCTCTTTGTACAACTGGCCTGGCTCTTGCTCTTTTTCTACCAATTAAGCAGCTATTCCACGATGATTACAGCTATTTTTGGGCTTGTCAGTGTCCTGATGATGTTGGCTATTGTCAGCTCCAAGGACAACCCAGTCTACAAGATTGGCTGGCTCATCCTGATTGGCCTCATGCCCATGTTTGGAACCTTTCTTTACTTAATCTCTGCCAACAAGCAGCCAGCTAAGAAGCTGAGAAAGGCCATTCAAGAATCAGAAGCCCGCATTGAGCAGCAGCTTGAGCAAGTCGGCTACCCGCAACAAAGTCTTCCCATCGCAGATGAGGTCAAGGGGATTTCGGACTACATTGCCAGTCAGGGCACTTATGCCCGCCATGGCAATACGGATGTGGCCTATTTTAAACTGGGTGAAGACATGTATGCTTCCATGCTCAAGGATATGGAGCAGGCCCAGTCCTTTATCTTCTTTGAATATTTCATTGTCGGCCAAGGTCAAATGTGGGATGGGATGAAGGAAATTCTGATCCGCAAGGCTCAGGAAGGTCTGGATGTCCGTGTCATGTATGATGATTTGGGTTCTCTGATGGTCTTGCCAAAGGGTTTCAAGGCCGAGCTGGAGAGTCAAGGTGTCAAGGTGGTAACCTTTAACCCCATGGTTCCTTACCTGGCCTTGGGAATGAACAATCGCGACCACCGCAAGATCTTAGTCATTGATGGCGATGTGGCCTACAACGGGGGCATCAACATCGCGGATGAATACATCAACGTGGACAGCAAATTGGGCCATTGGAAGGATACTGGCCTGCGCTTGGAGGGGGATGGGGTTGCCAATCTGACCCTCATGTTCCTCTCGGTTTGGGATGCCTGCCGTAAGGAGCAGACCGATGTTGCGGCCTATCTGCCTAGGAAGTCTGTAAGGGCCAAGGGCTATGTGCAGCCATTCTCCGATTCGCCTCTGGATGAGGAGCTGATTTCAGAGAACCTTTATATGGATATTCTCTGGAATGCCAAGGACTATGTTTACATCTTTACCCCTTATCTGATTATCGACCATGAGATGACACTGGCTCTGACCATGGCAGCCAAAAGAGGAGTGGATGTCCGCATCGTAGTGCCAAAAATTCCAGATAAGAAGGCTGTCTATACCCTGACTGAATCTTATTTCAGACCGCTTCTGGAAGCAGGCGTTCGCTTGTATCGCTACACGCCAGGCTTTATCCATGCCAAGAGCTATCTGTCAGATGATAAGGTTGGTGTGGTTGGGACCATCAACATGGACTACCGCAGCCTCTATCTGCACTTTGAATGTGGCACCTTCCTCTATGAAGTGGATGCGCTCAAGGACTTGAAACAGGACTATCTCGAAACCTTTGCGGTCAGCGAAGAAGTGCAGTTGAAGGAGCTGGGAGAAGGACTGCTGAAACGGACAGGTCAGGCTGTCTTGAGAGTCCTGAGTCCGCTCTTTTAGGAGGAAATACCATGAAAGCTAATCTTAGAAAAAAGAAACCCTTGCAGGTCTTGTGGCATATTGTCAAGGTAACCCATTTTTCCAAGTTCATCCTGTCCTTTATCTGTTATCTCTTTCTGGCAGCTCTGATCTTGCTTTTTACTGAGCCTGCCATTGAGACCTTCGGCGACAGTATTTGGTACTGTTTTGTGACCTCGACTACTACGGGTTATGGGGACATTGTGGTGACTACCGCTATTGGCAGGATAGTCAGCGTTATCCTGTCCCTCTACGGCCTCCTCTTTTTCGGCTGTTTGTCAGGGATTGTGGTGACCTACTACATGGAGATGAACAAGCTCTTGCCCAAGGAGGATGACCAAAAGTGATGAAGAAACAAAATGTTACAATCCTGCTTTCTGGATTCTGCTTGAGCAGTCTGATTGCCCTAGTCGCATTTCTCTTTTTGATGGCTGAAAAATTTGGCAGCCATCTGCTCTGGGAAAGTTGGGGACATTCTGTGCCCTTTCCCAACCTCTATAAAGGTCTCTTGCTCTTGATTGGCGGCCTCTTGGTCTTTGCACTTAAGAAAAAGTGGGGGAGTCTGCCAAGAACCAGCCATGAGCTGATGGAGGAACTGAAAGAAGAGCAGACGGTCAACTACCGCCATACTTGGCGCAGTCTGGTCCTGGCCCTGATTATCCTTGTCTTGGGAGCAGGAGTTGGGCCAGAAGCTCCCCTGCTAGGAGCAGTCATTGCCTACTCCATCTGGCAGGCGGACAAGCTCCGTTACCTAGAAGCTAATAGAGGTCAGCTGAAGCACCTGTCCCTCAAAGATAAGTTAGTCAGGCTTTTCCATCCCAGTCAATACCTGCTGACCTACCCAGCCAGCCAGAAGGGGACGGATAAGAAGAAGCGCTTGTTTTTCATTGTCAACGGGTTGATTATTTTTGTCCTGCTGATGCGGCTGACCGAGCAGCCTTCCTTTATCACCAAACTAGGTGACAGCCAGTGGCAGATGGGGGAATTGGTTCTGATTTTGCCCCTCATGTTCTATGGCCTCCTTTTTGGTAGAGTCTATCGTTGGCTGATGAAAAAGATAAAAGGAAGCTTGAAGAAGTTGCCTCTGATTGGAAAAATCCTCTTAGGTGCAGTTGCTATCTTTGGAGTGGCTGTTTTTGCTCCCTCCTTGCTCTTTTCAGGCCAGCATGCCATGCACTCAGTTGT
Organism: uncultured Streptococcus sp.; assembly: GCA_945864085.1. GTDB lineage: Bacteria > Bacillota > Bacilli > Lactobacillales > Streptococcaceae > Streptococcus. The sequence goes on along the minus strand of CAMBAD010000003.1, from coordinate 53,453 downwards.
GGAAATGGGTCTGGAGCTGCCAGTCTTGGCTTTATTTGGACTGTCCCTCCTCAAACTTGTCTTCTTGGAAATCTGTCTGGAAACAGGATGGACAGGTGGGGATATTTTTCCCATTACCTTTGCCAGTATCCTGCAGGGCTTTGCCTTCGCTCAGTTGCTGCCAGGCTACGATCCCCTCTTTGTCGTTCTGGTAGTCAGCCTTTCCTTGGCGGTCACCTTGCTGCAGAAGGAGTGGCTGGCGGGTATCTTTATCTCCCTCTTTTTCCCAATCAAACTCTGGCCCATTGCCCTCATCCTCATCTTCATTTTACGGTGGATAGGTATAAAAGTGAAAGCAGGAAGAGTTCATGATGCAGCGTGATTTCAGTCGGCTGCTCCATGGCTCTTGGGCATTGCTTATCTTTGTCCTACTCATGCTCCAGCCGGCCATCTATCAGGGAATCATCAAAGCCAGCCTGACTCCCTCCATGGCCTATCTGGATGCCCTTTTGGCAGGAGAATTAGGCTCCTTTATCAGCCAAAAATTGATTTGGATGGGGATATTCCTGATTCTTGCCTTTCTGGGCCAGCTTTTCCTGTATTTTTGGGGGAATAGGAAGTTGCTGGGCTTTTTGAAGAGAGAAAGAGAGCTTAGCCCGTCCTTGAAGCGCCTGACCTGGGTCTATTACGGGCTAATCTGGCTGATGGCTGGGGCTATCTTGGCTGTTCTTCTTGTCCTGATCATCCAGGGATGGCAGATTTACCAGCTATCTGGCGAACTTGGACATTATGATTTTCAAGCAACTTTTGAACAGATGTTAGATAAGCTGCGGAGCCTTAGTTTACAAAGCCTTGGGAACATGGAAGCGCCCCTGAAAGACTCTTGGACCATTTTAAAGGAAAATGCACCCCTCTATAAAGTGTTACGAGAAGGGATTGCCGCCCTGACCCAGCTTGAACAGGTCATCGGAACCTCTTACTTCTTACTTTCTGGACTGTCAATCTATATGGTTTTGGAGTCCATCCATGCCTACTGGTGGGAGAAAAGGCGACTCCAGAAAATGGTTATTCTCTTCTTACCTGATTTGGATGGCGGTTCAGATTCATCCGACTCCTGAGCTGGTGCAGTTATCGTTCGTATCTATTCATCAAAAGCGAGGAATTTGGTTTCCTTGCTTTTTTTCATCCCATATTTACGTTATAATAGGGCTATGAAACCAATCATAGTATTCAAAAATTTTACCTTTAAATACCAAAGCCAGCAAGAAGCGACCTTGACAGACATCAATCTGACCATTTACCAAGGTGAGAAGGTCTTGATTATCGGGCCATCAGGTTCGGGCAAGTCAACTTTGGGCCAGTGCCTCAATGGAATCATTCCGACGATTTATAAGGGAGAGCATAGAGGAAGCTTCTTGTTAAATGGGCAAGAGGCCTTTGACCGCTCCATTTATGACAAATCTTTGCTGGTATCGACCGTTCTACAAGATACAGACGGCCAGTTTATCGGTCTCTCGGTTGCTGAGGATTTGGCTTTTGCTCTGGAAAATGATATGGAAAGCCAGGAAGTAATGAACCAAAAAATAGGTGACTGGGCAGAACGCTTGGAATTGACCGACCTTCTTGCTCATCGGCCGCAGGACTTGTCAGGCGGGCAGAAACAACGGGTCAGCCTGGCCGGGGTCTTGATTGATGAGAGCCCTATTCTCTTGTTTGATGAGCCCTTAGCCAATCTCGATCCCAAGTCTGGTCAAGATACGATTGACCTGATTGACCGCCTGCACCAGCAAGAAGGGACGACGACCATTATCATCGAACATCGTTTAGAGGATGTCCTCTACCGTCAGGTGGATCGAATCGTTTTGATTAACGATGGCCGTATTCTCTACAATGGTCATCCAGATCAGCTGCTTCAAACCTCCCTTTTGCGGGAGAATGGGATTCGTGAGCCACTTTATATTGCTACATTGCGGGCCTTAGGCTATCCTGTTCAGGAGACACCGCACCTTTCTTCGCTGGAAAGAATAGACCTTAGTGAGCTAAGACTTTCCCAACTGCCAACCTTTTCTCGGGCGCAGGCAGCAAGCAAACCGCTACTGGAAATTCAGGACCTGAACTTTTCCTATCCGAATCGGCAGGTATTGAAACAGATGAATCTGACCCTCTATCAGGGAGAACGTCTAGCGATTGTCGGTAAAAATGGTGCAGGTAAATCGACTCTAGCCAAGGCCCTCTGTGCATTCATCCAGCCTGAAGGTGAGTTGATTTGGCAAGGCCAATCAATAAAAGATGATTCTATCAAGGAACGAGCAGCGCGGATTGGCTATGTCTTACAGAACCCCAATCAGATGATTAGCCAGACCATGATTTTTGACGAGGTGGCTTTGGGCCTGCGACTACGAGGAGTTGCCGAGGCGGAGATTGAGGAGAGAGTACACGCCGTCCTGGAAGTTTGCGGTCTCTATCCTTTCCGCAAATGGCCCATTTCAGCCCTTTCCTACGGTCAGAAAAAACGTGTGACCATCGCCTCGATTCTAGTGTTGAATCCAGAAGTGATTTTGCTAGATGAGCCAACAGCAGGTCAGGATCAGCGCCATTATCGGGAAATGATGGATTTCCTAAACCAGCTCAATGCCCAAGGGCACACCATTGTCATGATTACCCACGATATGCAGCTGATGCTGGATTATTCGGACAGGGCAGCCGTGATCGTGGATGGACAGATTATTGCGGACGCCAGTCCAGCGGAGATTTTGTCCAATCCGACGATTATTCAGCAGGCCAATTTGAAAGAAACCTCCATCTTCCATTTGGCGGAAAAACTGGCAGCGGATCCGCTGGCCTTGACACAATTCTATATTCAGATGGAAGGGAGAGAGTAGATGAGTCAGCACAAACTAATCGGTTACCATCAAGGGCAGGGATTTATCTACGAACTATCTGCTGTCAGCAAACTGCTTTTCTTTTTAATCGTGTCTATCCTAGCCATGGTGACCTACGACACACGCCTGATAGTCTTGATCGCCCTCTTTTCTCTTAGCTTGTTCAAATTGTCTGGCATTCGCTATAAAGACATCTCCTTCGTTCTGGTCTTCATCACCATTTTTGCACTCTTAAATGCCTCAATGGTCTACATTTTTGCCCCCAGATACGGCGTTGAACTCTACGGTGCCGAAACAATTCTCTGGTCTGGCTTGGGAAATTATAGCCCTACCAGCCAGCAGTTATTTTATTTGTTCAATCTATTGATGAAATATTTCTGTACGGTACCTCTGGCCATTGTCTTTCTGATGACGACCCACCCCAGTCAATTCGCCTCCAGTCTCAATCAGATTGGCCTATCCTATAAGGTAGCCTACGCGGTCAGCTTGACCATGCGCTACATTCCAGATATTCAGGAGGAATTTTACACAATCCGCATGTCGCAGGAGGCGCGTGGGTTAGAATTGTCCAAGAAGGGCAAACTCATGGACCGCATTCGGGGCAATCTTGCCCTAGTGATTCCCTTGATTTTCAGTTCCCTGGAGCGGATAGATACCATCTCAACAGCCATGGAATTACGCCGCTTCGGGAAAAATAAAAAGCGGACCTGGTACACCCATCAACCAATGCAATCCAAGGATTACCTAGTCTTGTCAGTGCTCGGCCTGCTCGTACTTGTCACTGTAGGTCTCTTTGCACTTAACGGCGGCCGTTTCTACAATCCCTGGAAATAAGCAACCTAGCCAATAATGGAACCTAAAAACACAGAAAGAAGCAGAGCAATTCTTTCTGTGTTTTTTAGTACCGCTGAAATGAAAAAACAGATAATCAATAGATAGCCTACAGTGGAAGAATAGTCAGCCATGATAGAATTTGTATAGGGATAAATGAAAAAGAAGAAGCAAAATAGAAAGGACAGAAAATATGAAAAACCTAAGAAAAATTTCCTTGGTATCGATTGTCTGCGCAGCCTTACTTGCAGGCTGTGGTACAGGGAAGTCAGCTGCTCCAACCGAGACTCAGCCAGCCACTCCGCAGACAGATTTTCACTCCTATATCAACGCCCAGTGGTTAAAGGACACCAAATTGAAGGCCAACGAATCCCAGGTGGACAACCTGAGCCAGCTGTCAGATAAAACGCAAGAGACCATCAAGGGCATGATTGCTCAGCTGGATGCGGATTATTCTACGCTACAGCCAGATAGCGATGAGAAAAAGTTAATCGATTTTTACCGCTTGGCAGCAGACTTTGAAAGCCGCAACCGTCTGGGCTTAGAACCTGTCAAACCCTACCTAGAAGAGATTCAAAAGGTTACTACGATGGCGGAATTGAACAAGGTTTTACTTAAACTCTATAGCAAAAACATTCGGAACTTGCTCAACTTGACCGTTTCCCAAGACATCATGGACAGCAACAAAAATTCCCTTTATCTGGACCCTCACAAACTTAGCTTTCCAAAGGAAAATTATGAAGGAACAGATGATTTCTCCGTGAAAAACCAGCAAGCCTTTAAGACCTACCTCCAAACAGTCTTTACCATGGCTGGGAATTCCTCCAAGGAAGCTGCGACCAAGGCTGAAAAGTTAATCAAACTGGAAAAAGAACTGGCCTCCGCGCAGTTGCCCCAGGAAAAGGCCAATGATATTACAGGGACCTACAATCCAAAAAGTTGGGACCAAGTAAAAGCATTAGCACCAAACCTCCCGATTGCAGACTTAGCTGCCAATCTGGGCGTTCAAGAGGCTCCCTTCGTCGTGGTGACGGATCCAGAAGCTCTGAAAAAGGCTAGCGAAGTCTATCAGGAGAAAAATCTGGAAGCCCTCAAAGCCCTTCTGCAATACCGAGTGATTGCCCATTACAGTGATTACCTGTCAGAAGATCTGATTGAAGCCAAGGCCAAGTATGACGGAGTGGCCACTGGGGCGGTAGATATTCCAAGCCCAGAAGCCCTAGCCCAGTCAGCGATTGATGAAAATTTCTCCGACATGATTGGAAAAATCTATGTCAAACACCATTTTTCAGAAGAATCCAAGGCTACTATCCAAGCCATGGTTCAAGAACTCAAGGCTACCTATGCAGACCGTATCAAGGCTGTACAATGGATGTCTGACGAAACCAAGGTGCGGGCCCTGAGAAAATTAGACACCCTAGTGGTGAAAATTGGCTACCCAGACAAGTGGCGGGACTATTCACACTATAGCATTCAACCCAAGGAAGAGGGAGGCACCATCCTTGCTGCGGTTGAAATGATTCAGACACAAGAGTTACAAGAAGAAATGGCTCAGCTATCACAGCCCTTTGATAAGAGCCAATTCGGCATGCCAGCCCACATGGTCAACGCCTACTACAGCCCAGGAAGCAATGAAATTGTCTTCCCCGCAGGGATTTTGCAGGCACCGCTCTACGACCCCAATGCCTCTCCTGAAGAAAATCTGGGTGGAATCGGGGCTGTCATCGGCCATGAAATTTCCCATGCCTTTGATAAGGCTGGCTCCCAATTTGATGAAAATGGCAATCTTGTCAACTGGTGGAAGCCAGAAGACCTTGAAAAATTCAATAAAAAGGTCCAGCAGGCAGCAGATATTTACTCTAAACTGGAAGTGGCCCCAGGCTACTATGTCAATGGCGAAATTTCAACCGGTGAAATCATGGCAGATTTGGGCGGTCTAACGGTTGCCATCGACATTGCCCAGAAAAAAGGCTACGATACTAAGAAAGTCTTTGAATCCTATGGCAGAGCATGGCGCGAAGTCACTACCCAAGAGTTTGCCATTGCCAGCATTAGCGACGAACACCCACCTGCCAAATATCGGGTCAACAATATCGTCAACCAAATCGATCAATTCTATACAGATTTCAATGTCAAAGAAGGCGATCCCATGTATGTAAAACCAGAAGACCGCCTGCGGGTATGGTAAGAAAACAGGCTGAAAATAAACGATAAGCCGACAAGAAAAAACGAAGACTGTCCTCCTCTTGAAACAAGATGGCAGACATCCTTCGTTTTTTTTTCTTCTTTCATCAGCAGTTCGTGGAAAACATGCTCAAACAGCACAGGTCACTATTTGTAGTCATCTGGCTTACAAGGGGCGCTTATTAGGCAGCCCTGCCTTACGCGGAAACTTATTTGGCGTTTCCTTCTTTTTCTCCACAATGGTCAGGGTGCGGGGGTCACCGTTTGGCAAGGTATAGTCATGGTTTTCAAGGACTTTGGCAAAGAGGAGGGTCAGGGCATTTTTGGCCTGGCTCAATTCATCCTCAGCGCTTGAAGCCTTGAGAGCAATCAGCTTACCATTTAATTTCAAGTAAGGAATGGTCAATTCCGCCAAGACCTGCATGCGTGCGACAGCCCGAGCAGTGACCAAATCAAACTGGGCACGGAAATTCTTGTCCTGCGCTAAATCCTCCGCTCGTCCATGGTAGAAATGCACCCCCTCCAAGCCCAATTCCTCTGCCAATAGGTGCAGGAACTGGATTCGCTTGTTAAGGGAATCAATGATGGTTACCTGAATCTCAGGGAAAACAATCTTCATAGGCAGGCTCGGAAACCCAGCTCCAGCCCCAATATCCAAGAGGCTAAGGGGCACATTTTCAATATGCCCCTGCAGGATAGGTGCCAGAGAATCATAGAAATGCTTGAGGTAGACCTCGTTTTCTTCTGTAATGGCTGTCAGATTGATTTTTTCATTCCAAGCAACCAATAGCTGAAAATAGCGATGAAATTGCTGCTTCTGCAGGTCTGTTAGGTGAATGCCTTGTTCCGCCAAGGACTTGTAAAATAATTCTGGTTTCATAGTCCTATCTTATCACAAATTAGGCAAAAGAAAAACCCAGAAGACACGAGGAAGGCTTGTGGATTTAATGTAAAAAACAAGACAGTTCAAGCGAAACTGTCTTGTGCAACATCTACTTTTTACGACCTTTATAATAGGCGCCTGCCGAGAGCAAGGCAAGGCCAAGGAATGGGAGAAGGGAACCAGCTTCCCCTGTCACTGGCAAGATTTTTTTCTCTGCCTCACTTGTGGTAGGTGCTGGGTTGGAGGTGCTTGTGCTTGCTGGTGCAGCGACTGGTTCCCAGACTGCTGTAAAGGTCTTTGGTCCTGTTACGGTGTAATTCGCTCCTGGCTGGTAGACAGAGCCTTTCCAGTGGAGGAAACGGTAGCCTTCTCTGACTGGGGCCTCAGGTAGGGTAATGGTGTCACCAATCTTGGCCTCCAAGCTTACTGTTCCAGTCTGACCCTTGAGACTGCCTCCTGCCAGGTCATAGGAAATAAGAGCTGCTTCTGCACCAGCCTCAGAGGCAGGTACTTCCGCGCCAGGTACTTCGGTAGTAGGTGTTTCTATCACTGGCGGAGTCGCTGGTGTTTCAGTTTCAGGCTGAGTAGTTGGAGGGACTTCTGTATCCGGTGGGGTACTTGGATCGGTACTTGGCGGGGTTACAGGATCTGTAGTTGGCTGGGTCTTATAGTAGATATAGCCGATACTTTTATCGGCTTCCGCCTTGACCATTTCATAAGTAATCACATCACCTACATTAACGAAAGTCAGGTATCCCAAAATTGCATATTGAAATTCCCACCCCTCAATAGCAGGAGGGACTGTAACTACATACGTATCCCCAGGGTTCATAGTAATGACCCCCATCTCTACTAAAATATCCCCCGTGTCACTAACTGCATCAGTATAGAACTGTATTTGCTCCTGCGCATGAACGACAGGAACTTCCCCGCCCAAAAGAGACGGGAAGGCTGGGGCAACAATCCCCCCAGCTAGACTTGTCACAATCAAGGAGCCCGCGAGGGCTTTTTTCATTTTCATACCTTTCTCCGTAGCGCCCGAGGGCGCACCTTTCTGTTTCGTTTTCAAAAAGTACCCCTATCAAGCGAGCAGCTGGAGAGGACCCAAGCCTGCTTCATCTCCTTCGACCTGCCTATGATAGGGACTGGGTTAGCAAGTCATCCCTTGAAGATGACCACTCCTATTTTTGCGCTTATCTATCCTTATTTTCTTCTTTTACCCCCTTACCCCCCTGCTACAATAGGGTTTGTGCCTGTTTTAGTTAAGGGTCGTTAACTAAAACAGTGAAAAATCAAAAAATGCCGACTTGGCAAGGCTTCAAAAACCCCGTCAAATCAGCATTTTAAATATTTTTTATTGATGACTTTCTTTGTTTTACCAAACGACCGTCTGCTAAAACATTTTTACGGTTTTACTTTACTATTTTTTCCAATTTTTGTCAACGATTTTTGGGTTAAATTTTGCGGTTCGTTCGGATATTATTTCGTCTCAGGACACTATAAATGGTGGCGGTGGAAATATGGAGCTGGTCGGCCATGTCGCGGATGGGCATTTCTTGCTTGAGATAAGAGCGGATAATCTGCCTTTCTTTGTCTTTGGAAATCCCCTTATTGCCCAGCTTGACACCGCGCTCCTTGGCCTTGCGCAGCCCGTCCTTGGTACGGTCTGAGATAGCCTGAAGTTCCCATTCCGCCACATAGCCCAGCATAAGGCAGAAAAATTTACCTGTCAGGGAGTCCGTTTCAATCTGTTCCTGTAGGGATTGGAGGCGGATATTGTGGCTGGTCAGGTCTGCGATGAGGGCGGAGAGATGGAGCATTTTTCTTGTCAGGCGGTCTAGTTTGTAGACCACAAGACTGGTTTCTATGCCACTTTCAGCGCATTCCTTGGCGAGCTTGAGGGCTTTTTGAAGTTGTGGTCTGTCTTGGTTGCCGCCTGATTCCCTTTCGATATAGAGTTTGTCGCAGAAGTTCAAGGCTTCTTTTTGAACTTCCAATCCCAATTTTTGACGGTTGTCTGCTGAACTGACACGGGCGTATCCGATGGTAATTTTCCCTTGGATTTGGTAGTGCTCTATGATTTTCTTCACAGTTTCCTCCTTGCTTGACCATTGTAGCAGGGTGGGAGTAGAAGTTGTCAGTATGTGAATACGAAGCCTAAAAAGAGAGCCTGGACTTTCTGCCCAGGCTCTGCTAGCTATGGTCTCCGACAAACTGTTAAGCCAGCTTGCTGGAGATGATGATTTTGTTATTGACCACCTGAATTGCCTTGCTCACCATTAGAGGATGAATCCTGGCTGTTCTGTGATTCAGTACTTGATGTGCTCGTATCACTTGCTCCAGTTTCTGTCTGCGATGAGGAGCTAGAATCGGTGGATTGACTGGTGCTACTTGACGATGAACTGTTGTAGCTGCTGTAGGCATTGTAAAGAGTTGGGCTGTCTTTCAGATAGTAGTTTGAGCCAAACTTGACCAGCCCGCTTGGCACTTGCCACTCCGTAGCGCTGTAGTCAGCATGCATAAAGGTCATCATGTGATGGTAGACATCCGTGGCGATACGCATACTATTGTCAAGAATCGGTGTCATTCGGTTAGAATAGCCCGTCCACACAGCCATGGCATATTGACTGGAGTAGCCGACAAAGTTTTCATCTGGCACGACCATGTAACTGTACGCAGCTTCTGGGATAGTTGCCAAGATGGTTTCTGTTTCACTGTCGGTATAGTTTGAGGTACCTGTTTTTCCTGCCATCGGTACACCGCTGACAGAGGCATTGAGCCCGTATCCATAGGACATTACCGTCTTCATCATATCGGTCAGCATGTAGGCTGTTTCTTCTGACATGACTCTGGTGCCGCTCGGGGCAAATTCTTTGACGGTGCCATCACTAAAGACAATCTTGTTGACATATTGAGGGGCATAATAGGTCCCTCCATTGGCAAAGGCGGCATAGGCAGCGGCCATTTTCTCGCTGCTCGCCCCGTATTGACGACTGGTGTCAGAGGTATTGCTGGAAATGGCATTTGAGTAGTGCAGCTCTGGATAGTCGATGCCAATGCTGTTTAAAAAGGCGAGGGCATTTTCCAAACCAGTCGCTTCCAGCGCCTTAACAGCTGTTACGTTACGGGAATACTGGATGGCAGTCTTGACGGAAATACTGCCGTAGAACTGTTTATCCCAGTTATTCACAGGAATGGTACTGCCAGGATAGTTATAGGGACCATCCACAATGACATCAGCTGTTGAGGTGTAGACGCCCTGTTCAAAGGCAGGGGCGTAGTCAGTGATAGGCTTCATGGTTGAGCCGAAATCGCGGTTGGTTTCCACAGCCTGGTTGGTACCAAAGGAGACATTGGTCGCCTGATTCCGACCGCCTAGCTGTGCAACGACACGACCTGTGTTGACATCCACGACAGTAGAGGCAACTTGCAGGAGTTCATCAGGATAGCTGACATACATGTCTGTATTGTAGATGTTCCAGAGTTGCTGCTGGGCAGCAGGGTCGACATTGGTGTAGATGTCCATACCTGTTGTCAGCAGATTGTAGCCAGTTGTAGTTTCAACTTCTTCGATGACTTGTTTCAGGTAGTTGTCCATGTAAGCAGGGTAGGCTGATTCACTGGACAGGGCTTGAAGGCCATCTGTGACAGGTGTCAGTACTGCTTGTTCATACTGGGCATTGTCGATGTATTTTTCTTCCAGCATTTCCCCCAGAACTATGTCTCTGCGTGCTTTCGCATCTTCTGGACTTGAATATGGGTCATATTGGTTAGGTGCCTGCGGCATGCCTGCCAACAGGGCAATTTGGGCCAGGCTGAGGTCTTTCAATTCCTTACCGTAGAAGGTATTGGCAGCTGTTTTCATACCGTAAGTCCCATTGGACATGTAGACCTTGTTGATGTAGTAGGTCAGGATTTCTGACTTGGTCTTTTCCTGTTCCAGCTGGTAGGCCAACCAGGCTTCCTGAATCTTCCGTTTTAGGTTTTGATCCTGAACAGAAGTGGAGAAATAGGTTAGCTTGATAAGCTGTTGATCCAAGGTAGAACCCCCTTGGAGATTACCGCCTGACAGGTTATTGATCAGGGAGCCAGCGATACGGATGACATCAATGCCTCGATGGTCGAAGAAACGTTGGTCTTCAATCGCAACAATGGCATTGACCAAATCCGTCGGAATTTCTTCTGTTTTGGCATTGGACCGTTTCTCTGTTCCCAAATCAGCAATGAGCTGACCGTTTTTATCGTAAATCTTGCTAGAGACTGTGGCAGTCAGGGCCTCTTCTGTCAGCTTAGGGGCGGTAGAGATGTAGTAGCCCACCAGAGCAGCGGCAGCTATCGTGGCAATAATAGCTACTGCTAAGAAGATGTTTCCCAGCGTCAGCAAGATTTTCTTAAGGGTTGTTTTTTTCAAAAGCGTCACCACCTAAAAGTTTTTCTTCAACAATATCCAGATAAGGTAGGCTTGGGAAGCCTCCCAGACCGAGAGGGAAACCATGCTGCCTGATATAGGTCAGCGGCATGGACTTTTTACCCTGATCTAGTCGAAAGAAGTCAATCAAGTAGAGGGCAGGCAAAAGATAGGTCTCTTTCAATGTTGAAAAGTGAAGAAGGACGAAACAAATTCCCCCCTGTTTCACCACCTGCTCCATGTGGGCAATCTGGTGGGCATGAAAATTTTTCATGGGCATGGAGGTTTTCTGTCGGGTTTCTTTGGCTTCAAAATCAATATAATGTCCCTTATAGACACCAGAGTAGTCGGTCGTAGAAGCTTGGCGGAAGTAGGCTTCTACAATTTTTGCGCGGCTACGTTTGGGATAATCAACCTTTACAATCTGTATCGGCGTTGGTTTCTTGTGGATCACTGCAAGACCATGGGCCAGATAATAAAGGTTGCTATCATTGATGGCGGCTTCAAAAGACATACCTCGATTAGCAAAATTCACCTGAGGGGACGACTGACTCTGCCCGCTGCGATTTTTCCTAATCTGGTGAGGATAATTGACCATAGAACTCCTTCTTGATAAAATAATTATCAGTACATTATACCATAATTAAAGAAAAGAGTACAGAAATGCATACGAAGAGCATAGTGGTGGCTGGTTATAGACATACAGATTTAGGGATTTTTTCGGATAAAGATCCAAAATTGACAGTCATCAAGGCAGCCATTCGCAAGGACCTGCTTTCCTTTTTTGATCGAGGAGTCGAATGGTTTATCTTTACAGGGAATCTGGGCTTTGAGTATTGGGTCTTGGAAGAGTTGGAAGTCCTGCAGCAGCAAGGCTATCAGTGCCAGAAGGCAACCATATTTTGCTTTGAAAATCACGGGGAACAGTGGGGCGAAGCCAGTCAGACCAAGCTTGCTCGCTTTAAACAGACCGACTTTGTTAAATACGCCTATCCAAGATATGAAAGACCCAGTCAATTTCGGGACTACAACCGATTTCTTCTGGACAATACAGACGGAGCCTATCTTTTCTATGAACCAGAAAATGAAACCAATTTGAAATATCTTTATCATCAAGTCTTAAAAAAAGAAGACTATACTGTAAAGAGGCTGACCTTCGAAGAATTAAATCAGATTGCTGAAAATTTTTCAGAAATTGAGTAATATGACTTGATTTTTCCCTATTTTTTTTAATATAATAGGACTAGCGACGTTTTATGATAAGGGAGAGAGAAATGGCAAGTATTAAATTAACAACTAAAGATATTTTTGAGCAAGATTTTAAAGTTGGTTTCCGTGGATACGACCCAGATGAGGTCAATGATTTTCTTGACGACATTATGAAGGACTACGATGCCTATGAGGCAATTATTAAGGAACTCAAGGGAGAAATTGCTCGATTGAAGGCTCAGGCTGCCAATATTTCTCGTCCAAGTTCAGCACCCGTTCAAGAATCGAACGATGTGCTCCGTACAGAGCGTCCATCGTCAGCGACCAATTTTGATATTCTCCGTCGTCTCAATCGTTTGGAGAAGGAAGTTTTTGGCAAGCAAATCGCTCAAGACGAGTAGTTTGTATCAGATGTGCAATTTTTGGATAATCGCGTGGCAGCCTTGCTGCCATGAGGAAAGTCCATGCTGGTACTGGCTGCGATGCCAGTAGTGTTTGTGCTAGGCGAATACATAAGCCTAGGGACGTTTTTAGGCGTTACGGCGGTCAAAATGGCTACGTCTTCGGATATGCCAAAGTAGGCCTGAAAGTGCCACAGTGACGAAGTTTTTATGGAAACGTAAAAAATGGAACGCGGTAAACCCCTCAAGCCAGCAACCCAAACTTTGGTCGGGGCATGGGATGGATGGAAATGAACAGAAATCCTGACTGCGCAAGCGGTAGACAGATGATTATCGAAGGTGGTAGGACCTAGTACCACTGGAACAAAACATGGCTTACAGAAAATTGCATAAATAGGCGGAGGTTGGACTCAGGTCCAACCTCGTTTCTCAAAATTGGCGTCCAAACAGTCCAGTGAGGGGGCAAAAACTAGGAATAGCTAGGCAATCTTGGCAGTTTTGTCCTCAATCTTTGCTAGTTCCCAAACGGGTCAATCTGCCCCTCCTTACTGAGAAGGGAAACCATTCTGAGAAAACCTGTCAGTTTAACGTAAGAGGTTCTATTCCTACCCATTTATTGTAGAGGAAAAAGATGAAAAAACAATTTGAATTGATAGCGACAGCAGCGGCTGGTTTAGAGGCGGTTGTGGGGCGTGAAATTCGCAACCTTGGCTACGAATGCCAGGTCGAAAATGGCCGCGTGCGCTTCCAAGGCGATGTCACAGCCATTATCGAAACCAATCTCTGGCTGCGTTCGGCAGACCGCATTAAAATCATTGTCGGACAATTTCCAGCTAAAACCTTTGAGGAACTATTCCAAGGTGTCTTTGGCTTGGATTGGGAAAATTATTTGCCGCTGGGCTGTAAATTTCCTATTTCAAAAGCTAAATGTGTCAAGTCGAAATTGCACAATGAACCCAGTGTACAGGCCATTTCAAAAAAAGCGGTCGTGAAAAAATTGCAAAAGCATTTCTCACGTCCAGAAGGAGTTCCCCTGCAAGAGGTTGGGGCAGAGTTCAAGATTGAAGTCTCTATTTTAAAAGACTTAGCCACAGTCATGCTTGATACGACCGGTTCTAGCTTGTTTAAGCGCGGTTATCGGGTGGAAAAAGGCGGAGCGCCTATTAAGGAAAATATGGCGGCAGCGATTCTGCAGCTGTCCAACTGGTACCCTGACAAGCCCCTGATTGATCCTACCTGTGGTTCAGGTACCTTCTGCATTGAAGCGGCCATGCTGGCAAAAAATATGGCACCAAGTTTGAAGCGCAGCTTTGCCTTTGAAGAATGGCCTTGGATGGACAGCCAGTTGGTGACTCAACTGCGCCAAAAAGCGCAGGCTGCGATCAAGTCGGACCTGGTCTTGGATATTGCTGGTTCGGATATTGATGCCCGCATGATTGAAATGGCTAAGAAAAACGCCTTTGCAGCAGGGGTTGACCAAGACATCGTCTTCAAGCAGATGCGGGTGCAGGATTTGCGGACGGATAAGATAAATGGGGTTATTATTTCCAACCCACCTTATGGAGAGCGTCTGCTGGATGATGACGCTATTATCAGGCTCTATAAAGATATGGGCCAGACCTTTGAACCCTTGAAAACCTGGTCTACGTTTATCTTGACCAGTGATGAGCAGTTTGAAACGCGATTTGGCCGCAAAGCGGATAAAAAGCGGAAGTTATACAATGGGACGCTAAAAGTTGACCTCTACCAATTTTTTGGTCAACGAGTAAAACGTGCCCCTCAGGAATAAGGAAGTAAGGAGACAATCGTGGACGAGAAGAAACAGACAGAAGAAGTCATTTTGGATGATGAAAAAGTGTTAGACTTTGACCAGGCTAAGGATTTGACGATTGCAGAGGCGGTTCGAAAGCACGAGGAAATCGTAGCAGGTGTGACAGACGAAGATAGTGTTTTGGACCGTTACATCAAGCAACACCGCCAAGAAATTGAGTCCCAAAAGTTTGAAACGACAGTTCTGCCACTTACAGAATTGGAAACTCCAGTCAATGATGACTGGGCTGGAGTTGCTGGAGACGAAGCGGAAACGAAGGAACATGAGGTCTTGTCCGATGTTGTGTTGGCAGACCTTGCCACCGCTGACGAAGCTCCCCTCCCTGCTTATGTGATGGATTCACTCGAGGATGAGCCAGAAGACTTTGAGCAGGAAGAAGAGACTGCAAGAAAAAAGAACAAGCAAATCGTGTTCTTATCGCTAGCTAGTCTGGCCTTTGTCGGCCTTGTCGCAGTTGCTTTCATCTGGATGAATGCGGTCAATCAAGCCAATAAGGAAACCACAACCACCAGCAGCAGTCAGACTTCAACCACCTCTTCAAGCTCTACGGATGCAACTGTCACAGCCTTTGATCAACTCTATAAGAGTTTCTTTACAGATAGCGAGTTGACCAAGTTGAAGAATTCCGAGTTTGGCAAACTAGCAGAGTTAAAGGCTCTCTTGGACAAAATAGACCAAAGCACAGACGCCTATACAGTGGCTAAGGACCAATACGATAAGTTTGAAAAGGCAATCGCAGCCATCCAAGCCTTGAATAGTCAGTTTGACAAGCCAGTCGTTGTGGACGGGGAAATTGATACGACTGCTACAGCTAATCCTGGTGCAAACTTGGTCGCAACAACGACAGGGCTCAGTTCTGTAGATAGCCAGATTGCTTCGGCAGTAAACTTTGGTCTATCTCAGCAGGCAAGTGCAGCGAACGTCGCAGCACCTGTGGACACCCAAGAAACCTCAGTAACTGGTGCTGGCGGGGACACAAGTACAGCTGCGGATACAACCACTGCTCCAGCAACGACCGCCGTAACGGATTCTGGCACAAGCTTTGGTATTGCAATCCCTGCTGGTGTGGTCCTACAGCGGGAACTTAGTCGTGTCCCTTATGACCAAGCTGCCATCAACGATACCAGCAACCCAGCTTGGACCTTTGGTCAGGGAATTTTGGAAAATATCATAGCCATTTCTCAACAGCGAGGCTACATTGTGGGCAACCAATACATTTTGGACAAGGTTGCCATTATTAACGGAAATGGTTACTACAACCTCTTTAAACCAGATGGTACCTATCTTTTCTCCATTAACTGTAAGACAGGTTATTTTGTAGGAAATGCGCCTGGCAATGCAGACGCCCTTGACTACTAGAGAAAAAATTGGTCTTCTTACCAAGAAAAAAACTCCCAGATGAGTAGCAGGAAAGCAGTGCTAACAGACTCTCCGCTCCCATTCTGGGAGTTTTTATTAGGAATACTATTCAAATTCAGATAGTCTTGTCTCGCCTTGTGCCTGTCGTCCAATCAGCACGATTTGGCCTGAATTAGATTGGTTTTCTTTCAAAAGCGTCTGTAGAAATTCCTTGAGAAAGAATCAATTTTGCCCATTCTTTGGCAGAATGGAGGCTGTGGTCCTTGTAATTTCCACAAGACTCGATTGTTGTACCAGGCACATCCTCCCAAGCAATGCCTTCTGCGATCTCTTCCAAACTAGATTTGATCACTTGAGCAATTTCAGTCGGGTCTTGCTTGCCCCACATAATCATGTGAAAACCAGTCCGACAACCAAATGGTGAACAGTCGATTAGTCCGTCAATGCGTTGGCGAATCAGCTTTGCCAACAGGTGCTCAATCGTATGCAAGCCAGCGGTATCCATAGCATTTTCATTGGGCTGAATCAGTCGAATATCGAAGTTTGTGATGATGTCTCCCTTGGGACCGACTTCCTCAGAAATCAGGCGGATATAAGGAGCCTTAACAATGGTGTGATCCAGTTCAAAACTTTCTACAATTACTTCTTTAGTCATAAAAACCTCCATAAATGATGATAAAATCATTATATCATATTTGTTAATTTAGAATTGTGAAATCGGTTCAAATATGGTAAAATAGAAACAGATTTTGTGAAAATCGAATAATATCGTTCTTCAAATTATTTTTTATCTAACCTGACAAATTGCCAGTTTTCCTAGCCTGAGAAGGTTGTGGGCAGACTAGAATGAGACATCCTAATTTGTGTCGAGAAGAGAGTTCCTCTCCTTTCCAAATTGATAGGTTTGGACTGCTGTGGCTATTTCTTGTTTTTGGGTAGGAAGCTGAAAGAGTCCACCCGAACCAAGGCCAATCAACCACTGCGCTGAGATGTTGACATGAACTTTGATAAGCGGAATTGGGTTTTTCCCAGCCTCTGTTTGAGGTTGAAGCAGTCCAAAGACAAACAGGTTCTAACCTGACAAGCTGACTTCAGCTAATTGGTGACCAGCTTGAAGTTAGGAAAAAGGAAGCCTCTTTCTTAGGATTTAGGAGAATAAAAGATAAATTGAATAACAAACAAAGAGGTGAAAAATGGATTTCATTACAGTAGTAGTGACGATTATTTTCGCTCTCATTGGTTTAGTAGTTGGTTACTTTGCCATTTCTTTAAAGATGAAATCTGCGAAAGAAACCGCAGAATTGACACTTTTAAACGCTGAACAGGAAGCAAGCAATGTTCGAGGCCGAGCAGAAGATCAAGCAGAGGCGATACTAAAATCTGCCGAGCGCGATCGCAAAACCTTGAAAAAAGAATTGCTCCTGGAAGCCAAGGAAGAAGCTCGTAAATACCGAGAAGAAATCGCAGAAGAATTTAAGTCAGAACGCCAGGAGCTAAAACAGATTGAATCACGCTTGACAGAGCGTGCCAGCAATTTGGATCGAAAAGATGACAATTTAGCCAACAAGGAAAAGGCTCTGGAGCAAAAAGAGCAGAGCCTGACCGATAGAACTAAACACATTGATGAGCGTGAGCAAGATGTTGCCAAATTAGAGGAACAGAAAGCTCAGGAATTAGAGAGAATTGCAACCCTGAGTCAGGAAGAAGCCAAAGAGCTTATCTTGACGGATACACGCGACAAGCTAACCCATGAGATTGCTGTCCGCATCAGGGAGGCCGAGCGAGAAGTCAAAGAGCGTTCTGATAAGATTGCCAAAGACTTGCTGGCGCAAGCAATGCAACGTATTTCAGGTGAGTATGTGGCAGAGCAGACCATTACATCTGTTCACCTGCCAGATGATGCCATGAAAGGACGGATTATCGGTCGAGAAGGTCGCAATATTCGGACCTTTGAAAGCTTGACAGGTATTGATGTTATCATTGATGATACACCAGAAGTGGTTGTGCTGTCTGGTTTTGATCCTATTCGTCGTGAAATTGCACGCATGACGATGGAAACCCTGTTGCAAGACGGTCGTATCCATCCAGCCCGCATTGAGGAACTGGTTGAAAAACACCGCCTGGAGATGGATAATCGTATCCGTGAATACGGTGAAGCAGCTGCCTATGAAGTAGGAGCGCCAAACCTGCACCCTGACTTGATTAAGATTATGGGACGCCTGCATTTCCGTACCTCCTATGGGCAAAATGTCCTTCGTCACTCTATTGAGGTGGCTAAGTTGGCAGGTGTGCTTGCAGCTGAATTGGGTGAAAATGTCAATCTGGCTCGTCGTGCAGGTTTCCTCCATGATGTCGGCAAGGCCATTGATCGCGAAGTAGATGGCAGTCACGTCGAAATCGGAACAGAATTAGCTAAGAAGTATAAGGAGCACCCTATTGTTGTCAATACCATTGCCAGTCACCATGGCGATGTTGAGGCAACAAGCACCATCGCTGTAATTGTTGCAGCAGCAGATGCGCTCAGTGCAGCGCGCCCAGGCTCTCGTCGCGAGTCAATGGAGGCCTACATTAAACGCCTGCAAGACCTAGAAGAAATTGCCAATAGTTTTGAAGGAATCAAGCAAAGCTACGCTATTCAAGCAGGTCGCGAGGTACGTATCATCGTTCATCCAAACAAGGTCAGCGATGATAAGATTAGCATTCTGGCTCACGATATTCGAGAAAAAATTGAAAACAATCTGGACTACCCAGGTAATATTAAGATTACAGTTATTCGCGAAACTAGAGCGACAGACATTGCTAAATAAAGAGAGGCTGGGCAGAAAGTCCAGCCTCTCTTCTTAAAGTTCGGTGTAGCATTTTGACACAGTGATTGATTGGCTTTTTGGAGATGGGATTTGCAGAGCAAATCTCCGCAATTCGTATTTCACCCTTCAAAGCTGACCTCTACGGCTGACGTGAACAGCGTTCGCTCAATTTCCAACTTCCAACTGTCTTCCAGACAGTTGGAACTATGCAGGGGCGGGGAGGCGAACTCTTTTTCGGCTTGTTGAGTTCTTACCCGTTCCCTTTATTTTGTCAACTTCACGCCTAGAACGTAGTCTGCCTAGTTTAGTCAGCCAGCCTGCTTCCATTTTTGCTCTTTATTGAGTAGGGATAGCCATAGTTTGGAAATGAAGTATGGGATGCGGACATGGTTTCAATTTCAATCCGCCTGCTTTTCAGGCTCATTGTCCCAGAGCATGAGACAAGATTTGAGAATTTTCATCATTTATGGTAGAATAAAACGAATAAATCAATATTACGAGGTAACATTTCACATGATTGAAGCAAGTAAACTTAGAGCAGGTATGACATTTGAAGCCGAAGGCAAATTGATCAAGGTCTTGGAAGCCAGCCACCACAAGCCAGGTAAAGGAAATACCATCATGCGGATGAAATTGCGGGATGTACGCACAGGTTCTACCTTTGATACAACCTACCGTCCAGATGAGAAGTTTGAACAAGCTATCATCGAAACGGTTCCGGCTCAATACCTTTACCAAATGGATGACACAGCTTATTTCATGAACACTGAGACCTACGACCAGTACGAAATTCCAGTGGCAAACATCAAGGAAGAGTTGCTCTATATCTTGGAAAACTCAGATGTAAAAATTCAGTTTTACGGGTCAGAGGTAATCGGTGTAACCGTACCGACAACCGTTGAGTTGGTAGTTGCCGAAACACAACCATCTATCAAGGGTGCGACTGTTACAGGTTCTGGTAAGCCTGCAACGATGGAAACTGGTCTTGTTGTCAATGTCCCAGACTTCATTGAAGCAGGTCAAAAATTGGTTATCAACACAGCAGAAGGAACCTACGTTTCCCGCGCCTAGCATAGGGAATTTCCTATAGGAAAGGAGAACATATGACGACAGAATATCAAGGCGATATTGTTATCGCACCACGTGTCCTTGAGGTCATTACAGGTATCGCAGCAGCCAAGGTGGAAGGAGTACACTCTCTACACAACAAAAGCGTAGCAGACGGCTGGTCAAAAAACTCTCTCAATAGAGGAATTTACCTCCACACAGATGACGAAGGTCAAGTGACCGCTGACATTTATGTCTACCTAGAATACGGAGTGAATGTCCCAGCTGTATCTATGGATATTCAACGTGCAGTGAAAACAGCTGTTTCTAACTATGCAGATGTTCACATTACTGCTGTCAATATCCATGTCAACGGTATTGTTCCAGACAAGACACCAAAACCTGAATTGAAAGACTTATTCGGAGAGGATTTCCTCGATGAAGAATAACAGACATGCCTTGCGCAAGTGTGCTTTGCAGGCAATCGTATCGTTAGAATTTGGTCAAGAACCGCTTCAAGCAGCCCAGTTTTCCTATCTTTACGATAGAGAAGAAGAACAAGAAGGCGTTGAACTTCCCCTCTTCTTACTCAATCTTGTGAAGGGGGTGTCTGATTACCGTGAGGAATTGGACAAGGAAATTGCTGGCAAGCTAAAAGCTGGCTGGACCTTGGATCGACTGACATTGATTGACAAGAATATCATGCGACTAGGGCTCTTTGAAATTCTGTATTTTGAAGAAACACCTGCGCGCGTAGCTGTCAATGAAGCTATCGAATTAGCCAAGGAGTTTTCAGATGAAGCTTCCGCTAAATTTATCAATGGCGTGCTAAGCCAATTTATTCAAGAAGATTAGAAGCGTGCCCTCAACTAGGGGGACGCTTTTCTTTTTGTTCAGTTAATCCGAACGTTTGGGAAATAGGGGCGAACCACTCCCTTGCTTTAAATAAGGATTGAAAAAATAAAGCGCTTGCATTATAATGGAGTAAATAAATTGAAAGAGGATTGAAAATGAAAGAATGGACTCAAGAAGAACGCTATCGCGTTTTGCAGGACAAGAGTGAAATTGCGGAACTGTATGAAAAAATACAGGCTTCGGACTACCGCCAGACCTATCACCTTCAGCCGATTACAGGGCTCTCTAGTGACCCCAATGGTTTTGTCTATCATAAGGGTACCTGGCATCTCTATTATCAATGGTGTCCTTGGGGGAGCAGTTCACGGGCTCAAGTATTGGTACCATACCACTTCGGCTGACTTGGTTCATTGGCGCAACGAAGGGGTGGGAATCCATCCAGATACTCTCTACGACAATAAAGGGGTTCATTCTGGTTCAGGTTTTTCAGCAGATGATAAGCTCTACCTATTCTATACAGGGAATCATCGGGATGAAAACTGGGTGCGAACTCCCTACACTTGTGTGGCGGAGTTGACAGACCAAGGGGAGCTGATTAAGCATCCAGAACCGCTTTTTGGGCCACATCCTGCCTATACGGAGCATCAGCGAGATCCAAAAGTCGTCTATGACAAGGATACGGAACGCTATTATATTCTTCTAGGAGCCCAGTCGCAAGAACTGAAAGGTCGTGTTCTTATCTACTCATCTCCTTCTTTACTTGAGGGATGGGCCTTTGAAGGAGAGCTAAAGGTGCCAGGTTTTGAGGACTTGGGTGGCATGTGGGAATGTCCTTCTATTGAGCGTATCAATGGTAAAGATGTCCTCGTCTTCTCGCCTCAGTACACCACGCTTCCTCATCGCGGACCAAGTACCAATCACAATATCTATCTCATTGGACAGATGGACTTCTCCAAATTAACCTTTACTGCAGAGGGAGATTACCGCCATCTGGATTATGGGTTTGATTTTTATGCTGCTCAGTTTGCGGCCAATGTCCAAGAAGAGGATAAGGCTATCTTGACTGCCTGGATTGGTCTGCCTGACAATCACTACCCGACAGAGAGTGAAGATTGGGAAGGTAGTTTGATTGTTCCACGGGAGTTGCGGATTGAGAACAACCGACTCAAACAGGCTCCTATTTCCGGCTTGAGCCAGCTACGGGGAGAAGAACTGGCGCTTGATGGAAGATTGCCGCGAGTATGTGAACTAGAGTTGATAACAACTGGTAAGGATAATCTGGACCTAGCCTTCTTCTGCCAAGAAGGTGGTAAGGGCGGACTGCGCTTGGTTTATGATGCACAGGAAAAAGTCTGTCACTTTGACCGCAGCCAGATGGAGCAGCGTTTCAATATCGCTATTGGAGAACACTTGTCCGTTCCTTTGGAGCAGGAATTGACAAGCCTACGGGTCTTTGTCGACCGCAGTTCAATCGAGTTCTTCTTTAATGATGGAGAAGCAACCTTCACCAGTCACCTCTATCCAACGACCGCCGAAACTGGTCTGAAATTGGATCAGGGAGTTCAGGTTCGGGCTTGGGAGCTAAAACCTTCTGTCACAGACGATTTTGTCGTATAAAAAAGATTGTCACCAGTCGATTTTTAGTCAAAAAACAACATCTGACACGGGGAATCGTTTGGATATATTTTCTATGAGGTGCTTTCAATCCACTATTTTTAAGAGTTTTGGATGTTGACAAGAAAGAAAAAAGATTGAAGAAAATTGTCTAATATAGACTGTTTCTTCAATCTTTTTAAATGCTTTTTCCAGGAAGGAGACTAATCGGTAGGCAGTAGGTGGTCGCTGGGATTGTTTGGCCTTCGATTTTATTGAGCAAGAGCTCGACGGTCAGTTTTGCGATGTCTTGAATCGGTTGCTTGATGGTGGTTAATTGTGGAACATAGTTCTCAATAAAGGTCGTTCCGTCATAACCAATGACTTTTAAATCCTGTGGCACAAGAATGCCCAATTCTTTGGCGATTTTCATGACAAGCATGGCTGTTAGGTCATCCGAAGCGAAGAGGCCATCTGGCTTGATTTCCTTGAGGATCCGCTTGATTTCCATCTCTTTTCGGATAGGAGAATAGTCACTTGAGAGATTGATGTAGTGGGCCTCGGGGAGGACAGAACTGAAACCTGTTCGTCTGAGTCCTGTTGGGGAAGAACTATCGTCGTTACCAGTAATCATAACGATGGTTTGGCAGAGGCTCTGTTGCAGGGTCTGAGCTGCTAGAACGCCACCAGCATAATTATCCGAAGACACTACGGGAATCTCAGGGGATAGATTGCGGTCAAAGGCAATGATGGGGGCTCCGACACGATTGTAATCCGTGATTCCAAGGTTATGGCTGCCTGAGATAACCCCATCAACCTGATTGGCAGCCAACATCTCTAAATATTCTCTTTCCTTGACAGGGTCATGTTGGCTGTTGCAGATAATGGTTTTATAGCCCTTATTAAACAGTTCTTGTTCCAAGCACTCAATCAATTCGGCATAGAAAACATTGCCGATATTGGGGAAGATTAGTCCGACAAGTTTAGCAGACTTTCCCTGCAAACTTCGAGCCAAGTTATTGGGCTTATAGCCCAGTTCCTTCATAGCTGAAGTAACTTTTTGAATTGTTTTTTCGGACAGATAGCCCTTGCGATTGATAACGCGTGAAACAGTAGTCGGGCTGACCCCGGCTAATTTCGCAACATCTGTTAGTTTAGTGACCATATCTTAGTATTTTAATTCATAGTATGTACCAGTGACCTCACCTGCTTGCAGAAGAATACCTGTCTGGTCTTCGCGAGGAAAGACGCGGCCGGTAAATACTTTTTCTCCCTTGTTGATAAAGATTTCAAAAATAGACTTGTCAATGAAGATGGAAGCAGTGGTTTCAGCCTTGTCAATGCTGCAAGAACGGCTGGTTCCAAATTCCAGAGCATATTGCTCACCTGTATTTGACCGATCGATGGTAACGGTGCCTTCCTTGGTATCTACAGTAAGATTGAAGCCTTGGCCATTCTTATCTGCAAACAGTACCAATTCAGTCTTGGTATCGGCTGCAAAGGTCAAATCCAGTTCGTAGGTATTATTAGTGTCTGTAAGGTTGCTAAAGTCCTGTTCTGACTGGCGCAGGCTACGGATAGCTTCGACAGGATATTGATACAGCTTGCCATCTTTGATGGTCAATTCCTTGACCAAGCTCATAGCACCTTGATAATCATACTGGTCAGTTGGGTAGGCAACATCAGGCAGGCCAATCCAGCTGATAGAGAGGGCACGACCGTCAGGTGCATTAAAGGCTTGTGTAGCGTAAGCTTCAAAACCGTAATCTAAATTTTGAATAGGAGAAGGCTTAACAATGGTCGCAGTTTCTGTGTCAAACGTTTGACCTATTTTATACATATTTGGATAGATGTTTCCGTAATCAATGACATGTTTATCGAGACCTTGCGGGCAGTAAAGCAAGACAGGCTGCTCATCAACAAAGACCAAATTTGGGCATTCTATCATGTAGGAGGTGGCGTCGTTTTCAAAATCCAAGTCACCGACAAAATACCAAGATTTATAGTTATCCTTATCTGCTTTGTACAGTTTGACAAAACCTTTCTTATCGAGACTTTGTGCTCCGATAATCGCATAATAGTCTCCCTTGTAGAAGAAGATTTGCGGATCACGGAAATGCTCGGTTACATCCTCTGGTTTTTCAATGAGGGTATGAGGAACTTTTTCAAGATTGCCCTGACAGTCCAATAATCCACCGTTTTGGTAGGTTAGGCGGTCCCAGTTTTCATCGCGCACATTACCCGTATAGAAAATAAAGAGTTTGTCCCCAAATTGCATAGCAGACCCAGAGTACATACCGTGGCTGTCCAGCTCAGTATCTGGGTAGAGGATGGTCCCTGTCTCTTCAAAATGCACCAGGTCAGTTGACTCTGTTTGAACCCAAGATTTCAAGCCGTGAGCAGCGCCGAATGGGAAATACTGGTAAAATAGCTGCCATTTTCCTTTGAAAAATGAGAATCCGTTGGGATCGTTGAGCAAACCATGAGGAGGCTCAACGTGAAATTCAGAGCGCCATGGTGAAGAAGCAGCATTTTCCTTGATTTTGCTGATTTCCTCTTCTGTCCACTCTGAGTAAGGTTTGTATCTTTGTTCAATGGTTAATGCCATGATATCCTCCACATGTTTTATAGGCTTCATACTCCAAAAGTATCTATACATTATATAGTAGATGTTTTTTGCAAAAAATGCAACTTTTATCTCGGAAAAAATAAATTTTCTGCAAAACGTTTGACATATTTTTTAAAAGTGATATAATAAGACCATAGAAAGCGTGAAAACACTTTCAAAAAAATATTTAGAAGGAGATTTTTGCAAATGACGAATACAGAAATTGCAAAAAAAGTCATTGACGCCCTTGGCGGTCGCGAAAACGTACGTAGTGTAGCACACTGTGCAACTCGCCTCCGTGTCATGGTTGTTGATGAGGGGAAAATTGATAAGGATACTGTCGAAGACATCGAAAAAGTACAGGGTGCCTTCTTCAACTCAGGTCAATACCAAATCATCTTTGGTACTGGTACTGTTAACAAGATCTACGATGAAGTCGTTGCACTTGGTTTGCCAACAGCTACAACTGGTGAGCAAAAAGCAGAAGCAGCAGCACAAGGAAATGCTTTCCAACGTGCTATCCGTACTTTCGGTGACGTGTTCGTTCCAATCATTCCTGCTATCGTAGCAACTGGTCTCTTCATGGGTCTTCGTGGTCTCTTGACACAAGAAGCTATCATGCAAGCACTTGGTGTTACTGAATGGAATGCTGATTTCATTACTTATACTCAAATCTTAACAGATACAGCCTTCATCATCTTGCCAGCCTTGGTTGTATGGTCAACTTTCCGTGTATTCGGTGGTAACCAAACAATCGGTCTTGTTCTTGGTATGATGTTGATTTCAGGCTCATTGCCAAACGCTTGGGCAGTTGCTTCAGGTGGCGATGTGACTCCACAAATCTTCTTTGGCTTCATTCCAGTTGTTGGTTTGCAAGGTTCTGTCTTGCCAGCCTTCATCATCGGTATCGTTGGTGCCCAGTTTGAAAAAGCAGTCCGCAAGGTTGTTCCAGAAGTGCTTGACCTCTTGGTAACTCCGTTCGTTACCCTCTTGGTGATGTCTATCCTTGGCCTCTTCGTGATTGGTCCAGTCTTCCACGTGGTTGAAAACTACATCTTGATTGGTACACAGGCTATCTTGAACTTGCCAATGGGTCTTGGTGGTCTCCTTATCGGTGGTATCCACCAAATCATCGTGGTATCAGGCGTACACCACATCTTCAACTTGCTTGAGTCGCAATTAGTTGCCAACACAGGCGCTAACCCATTCAACGCTATCATCACAGCAGCTATGACAGCACAAGGTGCTGCTACTGTAGCGGTTGGTGTGAAGACTAAGAGCGCTAAATTGAAAGCTCTTGCTTTCCCAGCAGCTCTTGCAGCTTTCCTCGGTATTAC
Source organism: uncultured Streptococcus sp. (assembly GCA_945864085.1). Taxonomy (GTDB): domain Bacteria; phylum Bacillota; class Bacilli; order Lactobacillales; family Streptococcaceae; genus Streptococcus. The sequence goes on along the minus strand of CAMBAD010000003.1, from coordinate 27,239 downwards.
TGAGCCTGCCATCTTCGGTGTTAACTTGCGCTTCCGTAAGCCATTCTTCCTATCATTGGCAGCTGGTGCCCTTGGTGGTATGGTAGCTTCTCTTCTTGGCCTTGCTGGTAACGGTTTTGGTATCACTATCATCCCAGGTACACTTCTTTACGTTGACGGTCAGTTGCCACAATACTTGCTCATGGTAGCAATCTCATTTGCAGCTGGTTTTGCTCTTACTTACCTCTTCGGCTATGAAGATGAGGAGAAAGATGTAAAAAAGCCTAGTGCTTCAGCACAAGAAACAGCTGAAACGCTTGAAGAAGCAGAAACAGGACTTGTAGCTGAAGAAACTCTTGTATCTCCACTTTCAGGTGACATTGTTGCCCTTGAAAATGTCAATGACCCAGTCTTCTCATCAGGAGCTATGGGTAAAGGTTTGGCAGTTAAGCCAAATGAAGGTGTTGTTTACGCACCAGCAGATGCGGAAGTAACCATTGCCTTCGAAACAGGTCACGCTTATGGCTTGAAAACAGCTTCAGGAGCTGAAATCTTGATCCACATCGGTATTGACACAGTTTCAATGAACGGTAATGGTTTTGAGAAATTGGTTGCAGCTGGAGACAAGGTTAAGGCTGGTACTCCACTTGCTAAATTTGACTCTGCCAAAATTGCTGCAGCAGGTCTTGATGACACAACTATGGTTATCGTGACAAATACTCCTGACTTTGCGGAAGTATCACCACTTGCTGAGGGTACAATCGCTCACGGTGCAGACTTCTTGAAAGTAGTTAAATAAGACTGTCGAGAATCGAGGATAAAAGATTCGGATTCTCATAGAATAATTAACGGGAAAAAGGCAGATAAGCCTTTTTCTTTTGTTGTATTCTGTGGTATAATAGACTGATAAAAATATGGGGAGACTATCACATGACAAAATTATATGGTAGCTTGGAAGCAGGCGGCACAAAGTTTGTTTGCGCAGTCGGCGATGAGAATTTCCAAGTCATTGAAAAAACACAATTTCCAACCACAACGCCTTATGAAACGATTGAACGGACAGTTGAATTTTTCAAGCGCTACGAGGATAACCTGGCAGGCATTGCTATTGGTTCCTTTGGTCCGATTGATATTGACCAAAATTCGCAAACCTATGGCTATATCACTTCGACCCCTAAGCCGCACTGGGCTAATGTTGACTTGCTTGGCTTGATTGCAAAACACTTTAATGTTCCCTTCTATTTTACAACGGATGTGAACTCGTCTGCTTTTGGCGAGGTCTTGGTTCGTCAGGGTGTGAAAAGTCTAGTCTACTACACAATCGGTACAGGTATTGGTGCTGGTGCTATTCAAAATGGGGAATTTATCGGTGGCGTTGGTCATACTGAGGCAGGACATACCTACGTGGCCCTCCATCCCTATGATGTTAAACACGAATTTAATGGTGTTTGTCCTTTCCACAATGGCTGCTTGGAAGGTCTGGCAGCGGGTCCTTCTCTGGAAGGTCGTACTGGTATCCGCGGTGAATTGATTGACCTCCACTCTGATGTGTGGGATGTGCAGGCTTACTATATTGCTCAGGCAGCTGTGCAGGCGACCCTCCTTTACCGCCCACAAGTGATTGTCTTTGGCGGCGGAGTCATGGCGCAAGAGCACATGCTCAATCGGGTTCGTGAGAAATTTACAGGCCTCATGAATGACTACCTACCAACTCCAGATGTGAAAGAGTATATCGTTACTCCAGCAGTAGCTGAAAATGGTTCTGCAACGCTAGGTAACTTTGCTTTGGCAAAGCAAGTGTCAGAAAAATAAAGTGTTCCGAAGTGAATGATTATAAAGAGGTTGGATAACAGTCTACCCTCTTTTTTATAGCTTCAAGCCAGATTTTTCCGTTCCAATGTAGATAAATGGTGGTTACCTGTCAGTAGATAGTTCCTGTATTTGGGCTTCCTTGGACTACATTGATGAGGCCTTGAGAAAGGCTTCATAACTTTCTGCCAGTTTCGATTTTTTATAGGACTTGGAAAAATTTTTGGAGAAGCAGCCATAAAAATCTTTCTTGAACCTCTTGTTCTCGTCTTGTACCCTAGAAAGGTCAATGGTCCAACCTTGTAAAATACGTGAACTTGTGCTACAATATGTTATTGACTAAAACGAAAAATAGGATGAACAGTATGGTAACCAATTTGCTTCGTTCCCTCATTGAAAATGAAAAGGGAGAGCTAAAAAAATTAGAAAAAATGGCAGATAAGGTCTTTTCTTATGCCGACGAGATGGCAGCCCTATCTGATGAAGCCTTGCAGGCAAAGACAGTAGAATTTAAAAACCGCTATAGAAATGGCGAATCGCTCGACGATCTCTTGTATGAAGCGTATGCAGTTGTTCGTGAAGCCGCTAAGCGTGTTCTAGGTCTTTACCCCTACAAGGTACAGGTCATGGGGGGAATCGTTCTCCACAATGGTGACGTTCCTGAAATGCGTACCGGTGAAGGTAAGACCTTGACGGCGACCATGCCCGTTTACCTCAATGCCCTGTCAGGAGAAGGGGTTCATGTAGTAACGGTCAACGAATACCTATCAACCCGTGACGCGACGGAAATGGGTGAACTCTATTCTTGGCTAGGGCTTTCTGTAGGGATTAACTTGGCAGCCAAGTCTCCATCTGAAAAACGTGAAGCCTACAACTGTGACATCACTTATTCTACCAACTCAGAGATTGGTTTTGACTATCTCCGTGATAACATGGTTGTTCGTGCTGAAGATATGGTACAGCGGCCACTCAACTATGCCTTGGTCGATGAGGTGGACTCTATTTTGATTGATGAGGCAAGGACTCCTTTGATTGTCTCAGGCCCACAAAGTTCAGAGACCAACCAGCTCTACTTCTTGGCAGATAACTTGGTTAAATCCTTGAATAAGGATGACTATATCATCGATGTGCCATCTAAAACTATCGGCTTGTCAGACTCAGGTATTGACAGAGCAGAAAGTTTCTTCAAGCTGGACAATCTGTACGATATTGAAAATGTAGCGATTACTCACTTTATTGACAATGCCTTGCGGGCTAACTATATCATGACCTATGACATTGACTATCTGGTCAATGAAGAGCAAGAGGTTATGATTATCGATCCATTTACAGGACGGACTATGGAAGGTCGTCGTTATTCAGACGGTCTCCACCAGGCAATCGAAGCCAAGGAGGGCGTACCTGTTCAAAATGAATCTAAGACCAGCGCTTCTATTACCTACCAAAACCTCTTCCGTATGTACAAAAAATTGTCAGGGATGACAGGTACTGGTAAAACAGAGGAAGAAGAGTTTCGCGAAATTTACAACATTCGTGTTGTTCCAATCCCAACCAACCGTCCGATTGCCCGTATTGACCATGAGGACTTGCTCTATCCAAACTTGGAATACAAGTTTAATGCGGTGATTGCGGATGTTAAGGCGCGCTATGAAAAAGGCCAGCCTGTCCTGGTTGGTACAGTTGCTGTTGAAACATCTGATTTCATTTCGCGTAAGTTGGTTGCTGCTGGTGTGCCGCATGAGGTATTGAACGCTAAAAACCACTACCGTGAAGCACAGATTATCATGAATGCTGGTCAACGTGGTGCAGTGACCATCGCGACCAACATGGCGGGTCGTGGTACGGATATTAAATTAGGACCAGGGGTGCGCGAATTGGGCGGTCTCTGTGTCATCGGTACAGAGCGTCATGAAAGCCGCCGGATTGATAACCAGCTTCGTGGGCGTTCAGGGCGTCAAGGAGATCCAGGAGAGTCACAATTCTACCTTTCTCTCGAAGATGATTTGATGAAACGCTTTGGTTCAGAGCGAATCAAGGCCTTCATGGAACGCATGAACTTAACTGAAGAAGAATCTGTTATCAAGTCGAAGATGTTGACCCGTCAAGTGGAGTCAGCTCAGAAGCGCGTTGAAGGAAATAACTACGATTCACGTAAACAAGTCCTTCAGTACGATGATGTGATGCGCGAACAGCGCGAAATCATTTATAGCCAACGCCAAGATGTCATTACTGCAGACCGTGACCTAGGTCCAGAAATCAAAGCAATGATTAAACGAACTATCGAACGTCAGGTAGAAGGTCATCTTCTGAGTTCAAAAGATCAGGCAAATGAAGCAATCTTGGCCTTTGCTCATACAAGTTTGGTTGATGAATACTCTCTATACCTAGAGGATATTGAGGATTTGAGCAAAGATGAACTCGTGGAAGAACTCTACAATCGTGCATTGGAAGTTTACGAATCACAGGTTCAGAAATTGCGCGATGAGGAACGAGTTCGTGAGTTCCAAAAAGTGCTTATCTTGCGCGTGGTAGACAATAAATGGACAGATCACATTGATGCCATGGATCAGCTGCGTAACGCAGTCAGCCTCCGCGGCTATGCCCAAAACAATCCAATCGTAGAGTACCAGTCAGAAGCATTTAGCATGTTCAATGATATGATTGGATCGATTGAGTTTGAGGTCACTCGCTTGATGATGAAGGCACAGATTCATGATAATATTGAACGTGAACGTGCTTCTCAAGAAGCGCATACAACTGCTGTTAAGAACATTATGCCAGTTCAAGCAGCGGCAGGTGAGGAAGTTTCCTTTGAAAATGTCGAACGAAATGCCCCCTGCCCATGCCAATCTGGTAAAAAGTTCAAAAATTGCCACGGGCGTAAAAAATAAATAAAAACAGATACAAGCAAGTCAGGTCATCCAATGAACGGGTTGCTTGTCATCTGAAGCACAACCTTGATGGGGGTGGGACATGCAATCATTATCTAGTGATGTTTGATTGGGTCCCACTCCTTCTTTTAGAAAGTTATGATTGTAGGACACGGAATAGATTTGCAAGAAGTGACAGCGATTGAAAAAGCTGTCCAGAAACACCCGCGGTTTCCTGAGAAAGTCTTGACTCCAAAGGAATTGGAGCGTTATCAGACCTTAACAGGAAAGCGTCAGTTAACCTATCTGGCTGGTCGCTGGTCGGCGAAAGAGGCTTTGGCCAAGGCGCTCGGTACGGGGATTGGCAAGGTTGGATTTCAGGATATAGAAATTCTGTCGGACGAAAAAGGGGCCCCACAGGTGAATTTTGGCCCTTTTCAGGGTCGAATTTGGCTCAGTATTAGCCATTCTGGGGATTTTGTCCAAGCGAGTGTCATTTTGGAGGATAAATATGATTGACAGTGAACATCGCCCTAGTTACGTTCAGGTTCATTTAGAGGCTATTTCGGAAAATTTAGAGCAGGTGATGGCGCATTTGCCACGTAAAACGCAGGCTTTTGCGGTTGTTAAGGCTGATGCCTATGGACACGGTGCCCTTGCTGTGGCTAGACAGTTGGCAGGGCAGGTTGCTGGTTATTGTGTTTCTAATCTGGACGAGGCCTTGGAACTGCGTCAGGCAGGTATTGAACACCCTATTTTAATCTTGGGGATTGTGCCAGTTGAGCACCTGAGTTTGGCAGAACAGCTCAATATTAGCGTGACCTTGGCTAGTCTTGAGTGGCTGGAGGCGGCTAAATCTCTCGGTCAGGACTTGACAGGTCTTACGGTCCATGCCAAGATTGATACGGGAATGGGACGATTGGGATTTCGCTCTTGGCCAGAGTTCGAGCAAGCCTTGGAATTGATGGATGAAATGAAGCTGGAATTTGAGGGGATTTTTACTCATTTTGCGACAGCTGATGAGAAGGATGACCTCCTATTTCAGGAGCAATGGCATCGTTTTTCTGCCTGGTTGGACCGCCTGCCGGTGTTGCCTCGTTGGGTTCATGCCAGTAATTCAGCCACCAGTATTTGGCATGGAGATACGGTCTTCAATATGGTCCGTTTGGGAGACATTCTATATGGTTTAAATCCAAGTGGTCGCCTGTTAGACCTGCCTTTTGAAGTGCAGTCTGGGTTGAGTTTATATTCGGAGTTGAACCATGTGAAGCAAGTGGAGGTAGGAGCCACTATTGGCTATGGGACCACTTATCGGAGTGAGGAAACGGAGTGGATTGGAACCCTGCCAGTTGGTTATGCCGATGGCGTTGTTCGTCGTTTGCAAGGTTTTACTGTCCTAGTAGATGGGCAAGTCTGCGAAATTGTTGGCCGCATTTCCATGGATCAGATGACCATCCGTTTGCCCAAAGCGTATCCATTGGGCACCAAAGTTACCTTGCTGGGAACTTGCGGTGATCAGTCCATTAGTGTTCAAGACTGGGCCGACTATATTGGGACCATCAATTATGAAGTCGTCTGCCTCTTGACAGATCGTCTCCCAAGAAGGTATGAGTAGCCAGACTGCGTAAGCCAGCAGTAGAGGTAGCTGACCAGACGATTCTGGACTATGAGAACATGATGAAAAGGATGAAGCGTGCTTCTCCTTTTTTTCTGTAATAAGTTATAAAGAAGCCTGAACAATCAGGTCTGCGACTCAATTTTCAGGTTTTAGTGGACATTGGAAGCGAAAAAATGACTGACGGAGAAAATTCAGTTTTTCTAAATAGGAATTTTGTGCTGGAAATCACTTGACATTTGGCAATATTCGGTCTACAATATAACCATATATGGTTATAACCAGTTTCTTAGAAAAATATATAAAGTAAGGAGACAAGATGGTTACTTATATCAAAGCAAAATCGATTGTGCTCACAGATTGTGAAGTAGAAAATGCTTACTTGGAGTTGACTGAAGATGGGAAATTTGGTCAGATTCTGACAGAAGAGCCAGAAGGTGATATTGTTGATTATTCTGACTATCACTTAGCACCAGGATTGGTAGATACCCACATCCATGGTTACGCTTCTTACGATGTTATGGATAATGATTTTGAAGGAATCAAGGTTATTTCAGAGAGCCTTCTGTCTTGTGGAGTGACCTCTTGGTTGCCAACCACCCTGACGGATTCAACAGAGAATTTGGACGCGGTCTGCGAGACGCTTGGGAAATATGCAGGTCAGGAAAAGGGTGCTAAAATTCGGGGCATTTTCTTGGAAGGTCCATTCTTTACAGAGAAATATAAGGGGGCTCAGAATCCAAAATATATGAGCGACCCGTCGATTGAAAAATTGGATAAGTGGCACCAGCTATCAAATGGCTTGGTTAATAAGATTGCCATTGCACCCGAGCGAGCAGGGGTTAAGGAATTTATCGAGTTTGCAAACAGCAAGCAGATTCATACTGCCCTGGCTCACAGTGATGCGACCTATGCTCAGGCACAAGCAGCGGTGGAAGCAGGAGCCAATATTTTCGTCCATGTCTATAATGGTATGAGTGGACTTCACCATCGTGAACCAGGTATGGTTGGTGCTGCCTTGAACCTCAAGGACGTCTATGCAGAAATGATTTGTGATGGCCACCATGTGCATCCAGCGGCGGCTGAAATTGTTGTGAAAGCTCGCGGTGCTGAAGAGACTGTTCTGATTACTGACTGTATGCGTGCAGGCGGTATGGGAGAAGGAGAGTCGCGTTTAGGCGAGTTTGAAGTGATTGTCAAGGATGGGACAGCCCGTCTTAAAGACAGTGGCAGCTTGGCTGGTTCAATCCTTGAGTTGATTCAAGGGGTGCAGAATGTTGTCGAATGGGGGCTGGTCAGTCTGCCAGATGCCCTGCGTATGGCTTCCTTGGCGCCAGCTCGTTCTGTCAATATTGACCAGGTTTGTGGACAGATTGCAAGAGGACAGGCTGCGGATTTTATCGTCGTAGACGACAAGGGGAACCTGCAAGCAACCTATCTTGATGGCGTCAAACGCTTTGGTTAATACCGAGCGGATTCTGGCTAGTAGGCGGTTGATTTCGCAACTAGCTACTGATAACCAGTATTCACAGTTCAGCACTTCTATCTCAGCCTAGTTTTTCAGCTACTCATCGTTTGTTTTTTCAAAATACAGTCAGTATTCCCTCAAAAAACTGCCTTGATGAGCGAAACCTATCTCTTATAGAAAAGTATTTTACTTGTGAATACGAGTTCTGATATTGCTAAAAATATTTCCTAAGGAGGAATCTAATGACAAAACTACAACTCTCTCAAGCTAAGTTTGAACACATGACACGCTTGTCAAATGGCGATCAGGTCATCGCTGCCTTGGCTATTGACCAACGCGGTGCCCTCAAACGCCTCTTGGCTGCAGCAGCAGGTGGTGGTGACTTTGGCGATGATATTCTGATTGATTTCAAAAAAGTGATTTCAAGTGATTTGACACCGTATGCAAGTTCTATTCTCTTGGATGCTGAGTACGGTGTACCTGCTTCAGAACTGCGTCATGCTGATTGCGGCTTCATTGCAGCCTATGAAAAGACAGGCTATGATGCTTCTACGCCAGGTCGTTTGCCAGATCTTTTGCCAAATTGGTCAGCTAAGCGTATCAAGGAATTGGGTGCAGATGCGGTTAAAATCTTGCTTTACTACGATGTGGATGACAAGCCTGAAATCAATGACATCAAGCATGCCTGGGTTGAACGTATCGGTAGCGAATGTTTGGCAGAAGATATTCCTTACTTCGTTGAGATCTTGACCTATGACGCTAGTGATATGGATGTGACGTCGCGTGAATACGCAGCTCTTAAACCTCACAAGGTTAATGGAGCAATGCGTGAATTTAGTAAAGCTCGCTATAACGCAGATGTCCTCAAGGTCGAAGTGCCTGTCAACATGAATTTTGTTGAAGGCTATACATCAGAAGAACCTGTCCATACTGCTGAGGAAGCGAAGGCCTTCTTCAAAGAGCAGTCAGAAAGCACCCACTTGCCATATATCTATTTGAGTGCAGGTGTTTCTGCCAAACTCTTCCAAGAAACTCTTGTTTTTGCCAAAGAAGCAGGTTCAGACTTTAACGGTGTGCTTTGTGGTCGCGCGACTTGGAAAGACGCTGTAGCCATCTTTGCAAGTGAAGGCGAAGAAGCAGCCAAGGCTTGGTTGGCAGACCAAGGTCGCCGCAATGTTGAAGAACTCAATGAAGTCCTAGCAACAACTGCTCGTCCGTGGACAGAAAAAGTTGAAGTTAAATAACGTTTTCCATCTACCGATCTCAAAAGACCCCTTCCTTCCTACCCTATCTTTGTCTTTTCTGATTGGTCTCCTATATATACAAAAAATCCAGCTCTCGGCTGGATTTTTTGTATATGGTCGTGTCCTTTGACGAGGGATTGCAACTATCTCTCGTTTTCCCAAACTGTATCAGTAGCTCGGCATAATGATTCTTCAGCTTTGACAGTCACTTTTCAGACTGGTGAAGCAAGTGTTGCAAGTAAATTCCATGTTCTTAAAGGAAAAGCTGTTTTTACTGAAGGGTTTGTTCGTTGAAAAAGGCTTCGTAGAGGGCTTGAAGGGCTTTTTTCTTTTCCTCTGTCTTGACAACAAACATGACAGAAACTTCGCTGGCACCTTGAGAAATCATGGCTAGGTTGATGTTTTTATTAGACAGAGCAGCGGTGGCTGTAGCTGTAACACCAACATGGCTCTTCATATTTTCGCCAACAATCATGATGATTGACAGACCACGTTCAATCTCAGCCCTATCTACCTCTAGCTTGGTTTTTAATTGACGTAGGATTTCTTCCTCTTTGATAGGAGTGAGTTCGCGACCGCGCAAGACGATAGACAGATCGTCAATACCTGTAGGCATGTGCTCGAAGCGAATGTTGAGGTCTTCAAGAATTTGCAAGACACGACGTCCAAAACCAACCTCACGGTTCATTAGGTATTTGGACATGTTAATGCTGACAAAATCATCGTCGGCTGCAATCCCTACGACAGGTAGGGTTTCTGCTGTGTGCTGGTGAACGATACGTGTACCTGGATGTTCGGGATTGTTGGTGTTTTTAATAACCAAAGGAATCCGTCCGCGATAGGCAGGCAAGAGAGCTTCGTCATGGAGAACAGAGAAGCCTGCATAGGCTAATTCCCGCATTTCACGGTAGGTCAGTTCCTTGATGGAATGTGGGTTTTTGATGATTCCTGGATGGGCCGCAAAGATACCATCAACATCTGTAAAGTTTTCATAGAGGTCAGCCTTGACACCTGCCGCCACAATCGAACCTGTGATGTCCGACCCTCCACGAGAGAAGGTACAGATTTGTTGATCCACTGTTACCCCGAAGAAACCAGGGATAATTAGCACCTCGTCTGCTTCGCGGAGTTCTTCAATCTTATCGTAGCTTGAAGGCAGAATCCGCGCATTGCCTGGTTCGGAACTAACAATGATTCCTGCTTTTTTAGGATGCACATAGCGTGCAGGAAGTCCCTTGTGGCAGAAATATTCAGCAATCAATTTTGCATTATTGTCTTCGCCAGCAGCTAAAAAACTATCGTAGAGGTAGTCGTTACCCTCGATTGGGAGATTGGCCAAGCCAATGATACTCTCGGCAATCTTTTTCATACACTTAGCTGTAAAGCCCAACTCCTCTACCATGGCTTGGTAGCGTTGGATAATCCATTCCTGACTGGCAGTTACATCCGAACCGTTGACATACTGTTTATAGTATTTTATGAGGGCATCTGTTACTTTTGTATCCTCTGCATTGCGTTTTCCTGGAGCGGAAACAACGACGAACCGACGCTCTGGATCGGATTTAACAATGGTAAAGACTTTTTCTAGCTGGCTGGCAGAGGCAAGTGAACTGCCGCCGAATTTTGTGACTTTCATAAAAACTCCCTGCTATTTTTTTCCTATTATAACAAAACAAGAAGGGTTTGTCAGTAGTTAGTCGATCTGGCACCATATTTATTCCTCGTGCTTTCGCCCAATTACCCAGAAAACATCGCAGTGTCAGGGTATTGGATTATAGAAGGAAATTAAGTGCCTCTTTCGGCTGTCACAGATTTTTACAGAAAGAAAGATACTATGAAACAAATCTATGGTAGAATGGAAGACAAGATTATACAAGTTTGATCCTCAAAAATTTAGATTGTCAAACTATTAAAAAGGAGTAGGCCGTGACTTATCAAACCATCCAATACAATGTAATTGACTCACTTGCTATTTTGACCCTCAATCGTCCAGAAGTGGCTAACGGATTCAACATTCCTATGTGTGAAGAAATATTGGCAGCGATTGAAGCGGCTGACCGCGATGCCTCTGTCAAAATCTTGCAAATCCAAGCTCAGGGAGCTGTTTTCTCAGTGGGCGGCGATTTGGTAGAGATGAAGCGAGCAGTAGACGAGGACGATATTGCTTCCTTAGTGAAAATAGCAGAGCTGGTCAATGATATTTCCTTTGCCATCAAGCAGCTTTCTAAGGTTGTTATCATGGTAACTGATGGAGCTGTTGCTGGAGCAGCGGCCAATATGGCTGTTGCAGCAGATTTTGTTATCTCATCGACCAAGACAAAATTTATTCAAGCCTTTGTTGGAGTAGGTTTGGCCCCTGATGCTGGCGGACTTTTCCTTCTCAGCCGAGCAATCGGTGCCAACCGTGCCAGCCAGTTGGCCATGACAGGAGAAGGCTTGTCGGCTGACAAGGCTCTGGAATACGGTATTGTTTATAAGTTGGCAGAGCCAGAAAAGCTAGAGAAAACAGTAGCTCAGGTGGTCAAGAAACTCTTGCGCGGCTCTGTCAACTCGTACGCAGCTATCAAGCAACTGGTCTGGGAAAGCCAGTTTAAGGATTGGGAAGCCTATCGCCAACTTGAATTGGACTTGCAGGAATCGCTGGCCTTCAAAGAAGATTTTAAAGAAGGTGTTCGTGCCCATGCAGAGCGTCGTCGTCCAGTATTTACAGGGAATTGATGGCTTCTTGGGACGCAAGCAGTTCAGAACTTTGATAGTAAGAATAAAAAAATATTTGACAATCAAAGTTTTCTGAGTTATACTTTGACTATCAAAGTAAAGGAGGCCTGTTTTGAACGATCCCAAAGTGAATGAATATTTAACAGCCATTTTTAACAATGTGCTGGTGATTGAAGAAACAAGTCTACGTGGCAGTCGCTTCAATGATATTTCTATCAAGGAGATGCACACCATTGATGTGATAGGAAACAGGGAAGGAACGACCCCTAGCGATGTAGCGCGTACTTTGATGGTGACACTAGGTACTGTCACAACCAGCCTTAATAACTTGGAACGAAAGGGCTATGTAGAAAGAGTCCGTTCCACCAAGGATAGGCGAGTGGTCCATCTTTATTTGACAAAGAAGGGACGCTTGGTCTATCGGCTCCATCAGCGCTTTCATAATGAAATGGTCAAGCAAATCACTGATGGGATGGATGAGACCGAGTACCAAGTCATGAGGAAAGGACTCATGAAACTCTATAATTTCTTGGAGGATTTGAAATGAGAACCTATGCTAAAATCAGTCAGGTGGCCCACTGTGTTCCTGAAAAGATAGTGACCAACGACGATTTAGCTCAGATATTGGACACGAGCGATGAGTGGATTCGTAGTCGGACAGGGATTGGTCAGCGCCATATTGCAGGTGAAGAAACGACCAGTCTGTTAGCTAGTCGAGTGGCTGAGGAGCTGCTCAAAAAGGCAGGTTTGGAAGCGACAGACATTGATTTTATCATTGTAGCAACCATTACGCCCGACTCTTCCATGCCTTCGACAGCAGCCAGGGTTCAGGCAAGAATCGGGGCGAGCAAGGCATTCGCCTATGACTTGGTAGCAGCCTGCTCAGGTTTTGTCTTTGCCCTTTCAACAGCAGAGAAGCTTATCGCTTCTGGTGTTTACCGAAGGGGCCTCATCATCGGTGCGGAAACCTTATCAAGGGTCATCGATTGGACGGATCGTTCAACCGCTGTTCTCTTTGGTGATGGGGCAGGAGGTGTCTTGCTGGAAGCCAGTGAAACACCGACATTCTTGGCAGAAATCTTGCGGACAGATGGCAGCCGAGGGGCGAGCTTGACAGCAGGAATTGACCAGAAGGCGACACCTTTTTCGGGACAATGCCTTCAACAGCCCTATATCCAGATGGAGGGGCGGTCCATCTTTGAGTTTGCAACCAGAGATGTAACGGCGACAATGGCAGAGCTATTAGCGCAACAAAATCTGGCAGCGGATGATGTAAATTATTTCTTGCTCCATCAGGCCAACAGCCGCATTTTAGACAAGATGGCCAAAAAGCTGGGTGTCGATACTAGCAAATTCCCAGCCAACATGGGCAAGTATGGCAATACCAGTGCAGCCAGCCTTCCAATCCTCCTATCGGAGTGTGTGGAAGAGGGCTTGATTGCTCTGGATGGCAGCCAGACGATTTTAATGGCTGGCTTCGGTGGTGGCCTGACTTGGGGCGCCCTACTTTTACAACTTTAGTTAATTCCTTGCTTCGGCAAGATTAAAAATATTTTTTATCCAAAAGGAGACACACATTATGGCAGTATTTGAAAAAGTACAAGAAATCATCGTAGAAGAATTGGGTAAGGATGCTGAAGAAGTAACCCTTACAACCACTTTTGAAGATTTGGACGCAGATTCATTGGATCTTTTCCAAGTTATCTCAGAAATCGAAGACGCTTTTGATATTCAAATCGACACTGAAGAAGGTTTGACAACTGTTGGCGAATTGGTTGCCTACGTTGAAGAAAAGACAAAATAAGTCGATTCATTGAGAAGAGAAGAATGCTGGCTCAGCATTTTTCTTACGGTAAATAGTTTGAACATCAAAAGATTGAAGTATCAAACAAAAATGGATGGGAATGGATGACGATTCCATTCCCCTGTTTTGGTAAGTTGTCGAAGTTCGACCATTTATCTGAGCACAGAGTAAAGAAGAGGAAATTATGCAAACAAAGATTACAGAATTGCTGAACATCAAATACCCAATTTTCCAGGGCGGTATGGCCTGGGTAGCTGACGGAGACCTAGCTGGTGCGGTGTCAAACGCTGGTGGTCTGGGGATTATCGGTGGAGGAAACGCACCCAAAGAAGTGGTTAAAGCCAACATTGACAAGGTGAAGTCTATTACAGATAAGCCTTTTGGTGTCAACATCATGCTTTTGTCACCATTTGCTGATGATATTGTTGACTTGGTCATTGAAGAGGGTGTTAAGGTTGTGACAACTGGTGCAGGCAACCCTGGTAAGTACATGGAACGCCTTCATGCAGCAGGGATTACAGTTATTCCAGTGGTACCAAGTGTTGCCCTTGCCAAGCGCATGGAAAAACTTGGTGTGGACGCAGTGATTGCAGAAGGGATGGAAGCTGGCGGTCATATCGGTAAGTTGACTACGATGACTCTGGTGCGTCAGGTTGTTGATGCGGTTTCGATTCCTGTTATTGCAGCTGGCGGTATTGCCGATGGCCGTGGTGCTGCGGCAGCCTTTATGCTAGGAGCGGAAGCGGTACAGGTCGGAACGCGTTTTGTAGTAGCTACAGAATCCAACGCCCACCCAGCTTATAAGGATAAGGTCCTGAAGGCTAAGGATATTGACACTACAGTATCAGCTTCTATCGTAGGTCACCCTGTGCGAGCAATCAAGAACAAACTTTCGACAGCTTATGCAGCTGCGGAGAAGGACTTCTTGGCTGGCAATATTACAGCAGAAGCGATTGAAGAATTGGGTGCAGGAGCCCTTCGCAATGCTGTTGTTGATGGGGATGTAGCAAATGGTTCGGTCATGGCTGGTCAAATTGCGGGCTTGGTTCGCAAAGAGGAAAGCTGTGAGGAAATCTTGAAGGATATTTATTACGGTGCGGCAGAGGTTATCAAGGCAGAGGCTGCTCGTTGGACGAATATTGGAGAATAACATGACCAAAGTTGGTTTTCTATTTGCAGGACAAGGAGCCCAGTTCCTGGGCATGGCTCGTGAACTGTATGATCAGTTTGCGGTGGTGAAGGAGACATTTGACCAAGCTAGTCAAGTCTTGGGCTATGATGTGCGGCAGTTGATTGATCAGGATGAAGCCAAGCTGAATCAAACTCGGTATACCCAGCCCGCGATTTTGACGACTTCGGTGGCTATTTATCGCTTGTTGGCAGATAAGGGCTTTCAGCCAGATATGGTCGCTGGTCTTTCTTTGGGAGAGTATGCTGCCCTTGTTGCGGCAGGTAGTTTGGATTTTGAGACAGCAGTAGCCTTGGTTGCTCAACGTGGTCAATTTATGGAGGAAGCTGCGCCAGCAGGATCAGGTAAGATGGTGGCCGTCCTCAATGCAGAGGTCAGCTTGATTGAAGAGGTATGTTCGACTGTTACCTCTGGTATTGTCACTCCTGCCAACTACAACACTCCCGCTCAAATCGTCATCGGTGGCGAAGTAGCGGCTGTTGATGAGGCGGTGGAAAAACTAAAAGCGGCTGGAGTGAAGCGCTTGATTCCGCTCAATGTGTCAGGGCCTTTCCATACTGCCCTCTTAAAACCAGCTTCGGAAAAACTGGCTCAGGTGTTGGCAACGGTGGATTTCGCTGAATTTCAGGTGCCATTAGTAGGCAATACAGAAGCCCAAATCATGAAGAAAGAGGACATTAAATCCCTCTTGACCCGTCAGGTCATGGAGCCTGTTCGTTTTTACGAATCGATTGCAACCATGCAGGCAGCGGGTGTGACAGAATTTATCGAAATCGGGCCAGGCAAGGTCTTGTCAGGGTTTATCAAGAAGATTGATAAACATGCGGCGGTGAGCCATGTGGAAGATCTAGCTAGTCTTGAAGCACTGGTAGCAACTCAATAAGGAGAAATCATGGAAATCCAAGGTAAAAATGTTTTTGTAACTGGTTCTAGCCGTGGGATTGGTTTGGCTATTGCTCATAAATTTGCTAGTTTGGGTGCCAATGTCGTCCTCAACGGTCGTGGGCAACTTTCATCAGACCTGCTTGCGTCTTTTGATTCTTACGGTGTTCGGGTTGTTGCCATTTCAGGCGATATTTCAAGCAGTGCAGATGCCAAGCGTATGGTTGAGGAAGCCATTGAGGCTTTGGGCAGTGTTGATATTCTTGTCAACAACGCGGGTATTACCAAAGATGGCATGGCCCTGCGTATGACGGAAGATGACTTTGAGTCTGTTTTGAAAATCAATTTGACAGGGACTTTCAATATGACTCAGGCAGTTTTAAAACCGATGACCAAGGCGCGTGAGGGGGCGATTATCAATCTTTCAAGCGTGGTTGGGTTGACTGGCAATGCTGGTCAGGCTAACTATGCTGCATCTAAGGCAGGTGTGATTGGTTTTACCAAGTCTATTGCCCGCGAGGTTGCAGGTCGCAATGTGCGTGTGAATGCGATTGCTCCTGGCTTTATCCAATCAGATATGACGGATGTTTTATCCGATAAAATCAAGGATGCTATGTTGGGACAAATCCCGATGAAACGCTTTGGTCATACAGAGGAAGTAGCAGACGTTGCTGTTTTCCTAGCAAAACAGGAATACCTAACTGGACAAGTTATCGCCATTGATGGCGGGCTTACCATGCAATAAGAGAGGAAGTAGAAATGACAAAACTCAATCGTGTTGTTGTAACAGGCTATGGTCTGACATCCCCAATCGGAAATACACCAGAAGAATTTTGGTCAAGTCTTGTTAATGGTCAAATCGGTATTGGCAAGATTACCAAGTTTGATACTAGCCAATATACTGTCCATAATGCGGCAGAAATCAAGGAGTTTCCTTTCGACAAGTATTTTGTCAAGAAAGACACAAACCGCTACGATAACTATTCACTCTATGCCCTCTATGCGGCTCAGGAGGCAGTTGCCAATGCGGCCTTGAATACAGAAGCAGTTGACAGTGACCGTTTTGGAGTGGTGCTTTCAACAGGTATTGGTGGTATCTTGGAGATTGAGGAGCAGGT
Organism: uncultured Streptococcus sp.; assembly: GCA_945864085.1. Taxonomy (GTDB): domain Bacteria; phylum Bacillota; class Bacilli; order Lactobacillales; family Streptococcaceae; genus Streptococcus. The sequence goes on along the minus strand of CAMBAD010000003.1, from coordinate 10,543 downwards.
GGCTCGGATGAACGAGAAAGGGCCTAAGCGGATTCGTCCGATGGCTCTGCCAAAGGCTTTGCCAAATATGGCTGCGGGCAATATTGCCATGCAGGTCGGTGCCAATGGTATCTGTAAGTGTGTCATCACAGCTTGTGCGTCATCTAATGACGCGATTGGTGAGGCCTTCCGTGAAATCAAGTTTGGTTTCCAAGATGTTATCTTGGCAGGCGGTTCTGAAGCTGCAATTACCCCATTTGCAATCGGAGGTTTCCAAGCGTTGACAGCTATGTCTACGACTGAGGATCCAGCTCGTGCCTCTATTCCGTTTGACAAGGACCGCAATGGTTTTGTTATGGGTGAGGGTGCGGCAGTCTTGGTACTTGAAAGTTTGGAACATGCTGAGGCGCGTGGAGCGACGATTTTGGCAGAAATTGTTGGCTATGGTAATACCTGTGACGCCCACCACATGACCTCTCCGCATCCAGAAGGTCTGGGTGCCATCAAGGCCATGAAACTGGCTATCTCAGAAGCGGGCCTTGAGCCAGCAGACATTGACTATATCAATGCCCATGGAACCTCTACTCCAGCCAATGAAAAAGGAGAAAGCCAAGCAATCGTGTCAGTATTTGGTAAGAATACGCCAGTATCTTCTACCAAGTCCTTTACTGGGCATTTGTTGGGTGCTGCTGGAGCGGTTGAAGCAGTGGCAGTTATCGAGGCAATGCGCCATTCTCACGCACCAAAGACAGCAGGTACAACGGAGTTGTCTGATTACATTGAAGCAGATGTTATCTACGGTCAAGGGCGTGATATGGAAATCCGCCATGCTATTTCAAACACCTTTGGCTTTGGAGGACACAACTCTGTTATCGCCTTTAAGAAGTGGGAGGCTTAAATGAATATTACAGAAATCAAGGACCTGATGAGCCAGTTTGACCAGTCAAGTCTGCGGGAATTTTCATATAGCCATGCTGGTGAACAGCTAGTCTTCAGTAAGAATACTGGCTCGGTGCAAGCCCCAGCAGCCCAAGAAGCAGCGGCTCCAGTCGTGGCAGCTAGCCCAGCACCAGCCCTTCTAGTGGAGGAAGACAGTCCAGTGGCTGTACCTGCTCCAGCTAGTCCAGTGGTCGTGGCTGAAGGGCAAGTGGTAGAAAGTCCCTTGGTTGGGGTGGCCTACTTGTCACCAGCACCAGATAAGCCAGCCTTTGTATCGGTTGGAGATACGGTTAAAAAAGGTCAGACCCTCATGATTATTGAAGCCATGAAGGTGATGAATGAGGTTCCAGCAGACCGTGATGGTGTGGTAACGGAAATTCTTGTTGCCAACCAAGATGTTGTTGAATTTGGACAAGGATTGGTACGTATCAAATGATTGATATTTTAAAAATTAAAGAGGCATTGCCCCATCGTTATCCCATGCTCCTGGTTGATCGTGTGTTGGAAGTATCAGACGATGAGATTGTCGCTCTTAAAAATGTGACCATCAACGAACCCTTCTTCAATGGGCATTTCCCTGACTATCCTGTCATGCCAGGCGTTCTCATTATGGAGGCTTTGGCACAAACAGCAGGTGTCTTGGAATTGTCCAAGGAAGAAAACAAGGGCAAGCTGGTTTTCTATGCCGGTATGGATAAGGTTAAATTTAAGAAACAGGTCGTTCCTGGAGATCAGCTGATCATGACTGCAAGATTTATCAAGCGTCGTGGTACGATTGCAGTGGTTGAAGCCAAGGCAGAAGTGGACGGAAAACTGGCTGCGTCAGGGACATTGACCTTTGCTATTGGTAGCTAACCATCGTTATTTTCTTAGTCTTTTATAGGGGTGGCAGCAGGTCATATCATCTTGGCCTGCTACCGATTTCCTAGTGACAAAGACTAGCTGGAAGGAATCTACAATCGATTAAAGGAGATAGGAACATCATGTTTGAGAAGATTTTGATTGCCAATCGTGGGGAAATTGCGGTGCGGATTATTCGTGCAGCACGTGAATTGGGGATTGCAACGGTCGCTGTTTATTCAGAGGCAGATAAGGAAGCCCTCCATACCATGTTGGCAGATGAGGCAATCTGCATAGGACCAGCTCGGTCCACGGATTCCTATCTCAATATGACTGCGGTTATCTCGGCGGCGGTCGTAACAGGAGCTCAGGCCATTCATCCAGGTTTTGGATTTTTGAGTGAAAATTCCAAATTTGCCACCCTATGTGAGGAAGTTGGTATTAAATTCATCGGTCCATCTGGTAAGGTTATGGATACCATGGGAGACAAAATCAATGCGCGTGCCGAGATGATTAAGGCGCAGGTGCCTGTTATTCCAGGATCAGATGGTGAAGTCTTGACCAGTCAAGAGGCTTTGGCCATTGCGGAAAAAATAGGCTATCCTGTTATGCTTAAAGCTTCTGCAGGTGGTGGCGGTAAGGGGATTCGTAAGGTTGAAAAACCAGAGGATCTGGTGCCAGCCTTTGAATCTGCTTCTAGCGAAGCTAAGGCAGCTTTCGGTAACGGTGCTATGTATATGGAGCGGGTTGTGTACCCTGCTCGCCATATTGAAGTGCAAATTTTGGCAGACCAACATGGACACGTTATTCACCTAGGTGAGCGGGATTGTTCTCTCCAACGCAACAACCAGAAGGTCTTAGAAGAAGCACCTTCGATTGCGATTGGACACACCTTGCGCAATAAGATTGGTCAAGCAGCCGTACGGGCAGCACAATCAGTTGGTTATGAAAATGCAGGAACGATTGAGTTTCTGTTGGATGAAGCCAAGGGCGAATTCTACTTTATGGAGATGAACACCCGTGTGCAGGTGGAACATCCAGTCACTGAATTTGTCACTGGTGTGGACATTGTTAAGGAGCAAATTAAGATTGCTGCTGGTCAGCCTCTATCGGTTACGCAGGAAGAAGTGGTCATCAAGGGACATGCTATCGAGTGCCGAATCAATGCTGAAAATCCAGCCTTCAATTTTGCGCCAAGTCCGGGGAAAATTACCAATCTCTATCTTCCGAGCGGCGGTGTCGGGGTGCGAGTGGACTCGGCTGTTTATCCTGGCTATACCATCCCACCTTATTACGATTCAATGATTGCCAAGGTGATTGTGCATGGAGAAAATCGCTTCGAAGCCTTGATGAAAATGCAGCGTGCGCTGTATGAATTGGAGATTGAAGGTGTCCTGACCAATGCAGATTTTCAGCTAGACTTGATTGCAGATAAGCGTGTCGTGGCAGGAGACTATGATACTGCCTATTTGATGGAGGAATTTTTACCTCGCTATCAGGAAGAATTGAAACAATAAGAGGAGAATGAGATGGCTTTGTTTCGCAAAAAGGATAAGTATATCCGTATCAATCCTAACCGTTCAACGGTCACTGGTGGAACTCAAACAAAGCCAGAAGTACCGGATGAACTTTTCTCCCAATGTCCTTCTTGTAAGGGAACCATTTACAAGAAAGATTTGGGATTGGAAAAAATCTGTCACCACTGTTCCTATAATTTTCGGATTACTGCTCAGGAGCGCCTTGCTTTAACTGTAGATGAGGGGTCTTTTGAGGAATTGTTTACAGGTATTGAGACCAAAAATCCACTTGATTTTCCAAATTATATGGAGAAATTGGCTCAGGTCCGTCAGCAAACAGGTCTGGATGAGGCTGTTATGACTGGGCGTGCCAAGATTGACGGTCGAAGTGTTGCCCTTGGGATAATGGATTCGAACTTTATCATGGCCTCGATGGGAACAGTTGTAGGTGAAAAAATCACTTGTCTGTTTGAGTATGCGACCAAAGAAAAGTTGCCAGTTGTGCTATTCACTGCTTCTGGCGGTGCCCGTATGCAGGAGGGGATTTTGAGCCTTATGCAGATGGCTAAAATTTCCGCAGCGGTCAAACAACATTCCAATGCAGGGCTTTTTTACCTAACTGTTCTGACAGATCCGACAACGGGAGGGGTCACAGCTTCTTTTGCCATGGAAGGCGACATTATCCTGGCAGAACCGCAGACCTTGGTCGGTTTTGCTGGTCGTCGGGTCATTGAGTCGACTGTGCGGGAAAATTTACCAGATGATTTCCAAAAGGCGGAATTTTTGCTGGAGCATGGTTTTGTAGATGCTATTGTCAAGCGTCAGGATTTACGGACAACCATCGCCTACTTGGTTGCCTTGCATGGAGGTCAGGATGAGTAAGATTGCACAAACAATTCGTCAGGCGCGTGATCAGGCGCGCTTGACAGCCTTGGATTATGCTAATTTGGTCTTGGATGATTTCGTGGAATTGCATGGAGATCGAAATTTCCGTGATGATGGCGCTGTGATCGGTGGAATCGGTCATTTAGCAGGTCAGCCAATAACGGTCATTGGTATCCAAAAAGGAAAGAATCTACAGGACAATCTCAAACGGAATTTCGGTCAACCCCATCCAGAAGGCTACCGCAAGGCCTTGCGTCTTATGAAGCAGGCAGAGAAGTTTGGTCGGCCTGTTATTACCTTTATAAACACTGCTGGTGCTTACCCAGGTGTCGGTGCAGAGGAAAGGGGACAGGGAGAGGCCATTGCTCGAAACCTTATGGAAATGAGTGACCTCAAGGTTCCTATTATTGCCATCATTATCGGAGAAGGTGGTTCAGGTGGTGCTTTGGCGCTTGCAGTAGCTGATCGGGTGTGGATGCTGGAACATTCTATGTATGCAGTTCTCAGCCCTGAAGGCTTTGCCTCAATTCTCTGGAAGGATGGCAGCCGAGCTATGGAAGCTGCTGAACTTATGAAAATCACTTCCTATGAGTTGTTAGAACTTGAAGTGGTTGATAAGGTTATCCAAGAAACTGGTAAATCCAGCAAGGAAGTGGCTGCCTTTTTACGTCAGGCACTCATAACAGAGTTGGCAGACTTGCAAGGTCTTTCTCTGGCGGATTTGTTGGAGAATCGGTACCAAAGATTTAGAAAATACTAGGGTTCCCTAGTATTTTTTTGAGGTATTTGATATAATAGGGGAAATAGTTTTCAGGAGGTCTCTATGTTAGTAGCAGCAACCTTATCAGATGCAGAAGAATTATTACCCATTCAGCACCGTGCCTTTGCAGCCCTGTATGAAACCTACCGTGACCAGTATAATCCTGCAATCGAAAGCCTGGCTTATTTTCAGTCCCGCTTTGCTCGGCCAAATTGTCAATACTACAGGATTGTAGAAGAAGGAAGAACAGTTGGTTTGGTGCGAACGACAGTGGCAGAACATGCCGACCAAGGCTGGATGGGACTGATTGGGATTGACCCAGCCTACAGAGGAAAGGGGTTTGGGCACCAGGCTATGTTAGACCTGGAAAGCCTTTATCCAACCGTTAGGCGTTGGGTCCTGTGTACGGTTTTACAGGAGCCTAGACTCGTTGCCTTTTATGAACATCTGGGCTATAAAGCCATCAAAACTGAGCCTGAGCAAGAGGGCATGGACATGGTTTATATGGAGAAATGGATAGGAGAATAGTGTGGAAAAATTAAGTCAGGGCTTGAAATGGCTTGGTCGGAAGAGTGGGATTTTACTGAGAATTTTTGGTTTATCGTTGATTTACGGTATTCCAGATTTGGTATTGGAAGTGTCCAAGTCACCGCTATCTTTCGTTATCTCTGGACTGATTGCGATTGGACTTGTAATCTTTTTCTGGCGGTGGGCTGAAAAGAATGCTATCAAGATTTGGGATAGAAGGTTTCTGACTTGGAAGGGATTGTGCCTGGTTGTATTAACTTTCTCGGTGGCTCAGCTATTCAAAGTCTTTGGACACTATGTCATGGACCTTCAAGGGATTGAAGATACTGCAAATCAGCTGACTCTCAACAAGACCTTAGAGTCGATTCCATTTTGGTTAGCGTTTATAAATATGGCTTGTTTGGCAGCTATTTCAGAAGAGGTTATTATCAGGGGCTGTCTGTTCAACAATTTATTTGAAAAATACAAAATTTTGGGGATTGTGGTAACTGGTTTGATTTTTGCTGCCTTACATACCCCGACTAATCTGGGGTCTTGGATTGTTTATGCTAGTCCTGGGTTTTTGTTAGGTTACTTGTATTATAAAACGGATTATCTCATCTATCCGATTGCTGTTCATTTTATCAATAACGCTTGGTCGGTGCTGGCCTTCTATTATTTTCAGTGAGTATAAGAACCGGTGTTCACAGTTCAGCACCGCCATCTAAGGCTAATTTTTCAGCTACGCAACGTTCGTTTTTATAGTCATTTAGTTTTTCTTTTATTACTTCGTTAACTCGCTTTGCCGTACTCCAGTACTGTCTACAGCTCGTTGCCTAGTACTAAAAGTAAACTAAAAGACTATAATACAGCGTATTTCCTCAAAAAACGGTCTTACTTAGCGAAAAACGAAAGCACTTTACTTGTGAATACAGGTTCTAAAAAAGACGATTCCGTTGGCCAACGGAATCGTCTTTTGCTTTAGTTGATTTCTGATTTATCTGGTAAGAGGATCGCCAGAATGATATAGGCTGTTAGAAAAGGTAGATTGGTCACAATGGCCAAGATGATGACAGCCCATCGAACGTTTTCTAGCTTCCAACCGTAGTTTTCATACAGATTAAAGTAATCGTAGAGGCCAGCGATGACACCTGCAATCGCCTTACGATTGCTATCTTTATAGAGTTTCTTTTTCATTTTTCCTCCTTATGGTAAAGTTAATTGTTCCAAAATGCTACTAAAGTCTGTCTTGACTGTTTCTAAGTTTGTTTCAACTTACTTAGGGTGTTGATTGTTCTTGACTGCAACTTGCTCAGATTTTATCTCGCTACTATCCAAGGTAATAAGGACTATAACTCCGAAAACAGAAGCGGATGTACACCGAAGCTTGATTTGGGCTTAATCACTTCTACCCCACCCATGTAGGGACGGAGAACTTCTGGAATGGTGACAGAACCGTCTTCATTCTGGTAATTTTCAAGGATGGCGGCAACGGTACGACCAACTGCTAGGCCAGAGCCGTTGAGGGTGTGGAGTAATTTGACCTTACCGTCAGCAGCGTCGCGGTAACGGATTTGGGCACGACGGGCCTGGAAGTCTTCGGTGTTAGAACAGCTGGAGATTTCACGGTAGGCATTTTGGGCAGGAATCCATACTTCCAAGTCATAGGTCTTGGCAGCTGAGAAGCCCATGTCACCTGTACAGAGGGCCAAAACGCGGTAAGGCAAGCCTAATTTTTGGAGGATGTTTTCTGCGTTTACAGTCATTTTTTCCAATTCGTCATAAGACTGCTCTGGTGTGGCAAATTTGACCATTTCAACCTTGTGGAATTGGTGGAGGCGGATCAGACCACGGGTGTCACGACCAGCAGAACCAGCTTCAGAACGGAAAGATGGGCTCATGGCTGTGAAGTAGATTGGCAGGTCTTTTTCTTCCAAAATCTCGTTGCGGTAGTAGTTGGTCAGTGGCACTTCCGCAGTTGGGATGAGGACGAAGTTAGTGTCTGCCAACTCAAAAGTATCTTCCTTGAACTTAGGATATTGACCAGTACCGAACATAGAGTCATGGTTGACCATGTAAGGTGTGATGATTTCTTGGTAGCCTTCTGCGATATGCTCGTCCAACATGAAGTTGTAGAGGGCACGCTCCAAACGAGCACCCAAGTTCTTGTAGAAGAGGAAGCGGGCACCAGTTACTTTTGCACCGCGTTCCCAGTCAAGAATATCCAGGTCTTCGCCCAAGTCCCAGTGGGCTTTGGGTTCAAAGGTAAATTCGCGCGGCGTTCCCCAACGGCGTACTTCTACGTTTTCCTCTTCATCCGCACCGACAGGAACAGAATTGTGAGGGGTGTTTGGAAGAACTGCTAGGATGGCGCTCAATTTTTCATCGATTTCCAATAGCTGAGCGTCCAAGTTTTTGACATCGGCAGATAGTTTTTGCATGGCAGCAATCTTGTCGTCTGCATTTTCTTTGTTGCGCTTGGCTTGGGCAATCTCCGCAGAAACGGTGTTGCGCTCAGCTTTTAATTCCTCAACAGTGACCAAAATCTGGCGGCGTTTTTCATCGAGTTCCTTGATGTCTGCCAAGGTTTCGGCAGCTACGCCGCGTGTAGCCAATTTGGCTGTCACTCCGTCAAAATCCGTACGAATCCGTTTTATATCTAACATATCTAAGATACCAAGGGCGTTGTGGACAAGTCAAGATAGGAAGTCCCAGAAAATCCTGATTTCTAGGTGGCTTATCTTTTTGACACAGCCTGTAGCCCAGGTTCAGTTCTCGGCGTGATGAGCAGCTGAGATTTGAACCTTCCTTTCTATTTTTTTAAAATAAAAGGCACACATGAGTAACTGCTGGAGCGATTTTGACCGCGGTTCCATCCAGCTTCACATGTGTGCACTTTTTAGTATGTAATTTAATCACCAACGGTAGAATTTCATGAATTGCCCCTATCTGCTCGCAACAACCGCAGACTTTCTGAAAGGTTGGATTCACTACTTATCCGTTTGACTTATTATAACGCAAAAAGCTGGTCTTGTAAACCATAAATAAAACTTTGTAGGGCAGATTTTGCAGTTAGATTCATTTGGTGAACATAACCAAATTTATATAAAAATATATAGCTAGGTTAATATAAAAACGTATTGCAATTATTGCGTCTTTTTGATAAGATAGAACTGTGTAAAACGCTTACAAATAAGCGTGACAATATTTTTTGGCAGTAGCCAGAAGCAACTATTATTTATCCTAATGGATGGAAAGGAGAAGGCCTATAGTCTATAGGTTTTGTTTAAACTAAGTATTTAGAAGAGGGGTTTATCAATGAATCGAAATAATCGCAATTATCAATATTCTATAAGAAAGACAACATTGGGTGTAGGCTCTGTTGTTGTGGGAGTTTTGTTGGCAGGTATGTTACAGGCTCCGACAGTTTTGGCCAATACTCCTAGCGAGTCAACAGGAAATACTGCAGTCAACTCATCGCCAGAGGGCACTTCTGCAGGAGAAACGACTTCCTTAGATAATGGAGTAGAAGATACTTCAGAAAGTCGGGGGGGGGGGCAAGAGCAGCCTCTTTCAAATGAAGTAAGAGAAGCTGAGTCTGCACCACAAAGCCAGCCAACAGCAGAAGCGGCGCAAGAGCTAGTTAACGTAAGGGTAGCGGTCGACCAATCATTTGTTGAGGCAACATCTACCCAAACCAGTGAAACAGGTGTAAAAGCCTCCAACGTTGTTGACAATAACTCCTCAACATTTTGGAGTTCCAGCCATTCAGAGGTTAATCAAGAGTCTTCGCCTCAGACCCTGACTGTGAGACTGCTAGAGCAAGCGACCGTATCCAAGGTCTTATACGCGCCTAGACCAGAGTCCGATGAAGCAGTCGGAAACGTTGTCAAAGGAAAAATCCAATACAGCCTGGATAATGTATCCTGGCAGGATGCGACTCCAACAGCTGTTAAGCGGATTAAAGATGAGCTTGTGAACGGCCAAGTTGATGCAGAAGCCAAGACCTTTACTCTAACTGTAAATAGGCTTCCAAAGTATATTGAAATCACACCTGTAGAGGCCCTCTATGTTCGCCTAGTTGCCTTGGAAACCAAACACTGGGATCCAGCTAAGGTTAATAAGGTTGTCTCCGCCGCGGAGTTTATGCCTTATGCTGAAAAACAGGTCCCTCGAGATAGTGTAGTATATTTGGACCCTGCCTTGACATCAGCGCCATCCTTTGATGCGACCGATGGCGGGGGTCGTAACGTAGCCTATGCGACCGATGGCAATAAAGCTACTCTTTGGGCAAGTGCAAACACGACTGCCAACTGGAATAGAACAAACATCCAGCCCCTGACTGTTGGCTTGACGGAGGTTGCGCGTGTAAATAGCATTGATATCACCCCACGCCAGGACGGCCCCAATTACCGTGAAAGATCGACAGGTGATTTGATTAGCGGTTATATTGAATACCTTAATGCAGATGAGGTTTGGACTCGCGTTACCATCACTGGCGGCAACCAGCAAAATGAATTTGTATTTGGTGGTTCGCAAGATACAAAAACCGTAACCTTTACTCCAGTAGAAGCACAGAAATTCAGAATCGTTGCGACCAATACCCATCATTGGGAAACTGGAAGCAATAACAAAATCGTTGCTATTGCGGAAGTTTATCTGACAGGTACTAAGATAGTAACCCCACCGGCTGTGGATCCAAGTACTCCACCGACCACGGATCCCGTAAATCCTCCAAGTACCGATCCAAGTACCCCACCGACTACGGATCCCGTAAATCCACCAAGTACTGATCCAAGTACTCCGCCGACTACAGATCCAGTAAATCCTCCAAGTACTGATCCAAGTACTCCGCCGACTACAGATCCAGTAAATCCTCCAAGTACTGATCCAAGTACCCCACCGACTACAGATCCCGTAAATCCTCCAAGTACCGATCCAAGTACTCCGCCGACTACTGACCCAGTAAATCCTCCAAGTACTGATCCAAGTATCCCGCCGACTACTGACCCAGTAAATCCTCCAAGTACCGATCCAAGTACTCCACCGACTACAGATCCCGTAAATCCTCCAAGTACTGATCCAAGTACCCCACCGACTACAGATCCCGTAAATC
>CAMBAD010000002.1 GCA_945864085.1 uncultured Streptococcus sp. | reverse complement strand
CTGCCCTCCGCTACGAAGCCATTAAAAACGGGGATGTGCAGATTGTCGAAGCCTTTTCAACAGACAGCAAGGTGGTCACCTACAAGCTGAAAATCCTAGAAGACGACAAGCAGCTCTTTCCACCTTATCAGGCCGCTCCGCTTTTGTCCCAAGAAACCCTAGAGAAATACCCCGAGTTGGAGCAAGTTCTAGGAGTCCTGGCAGGCAAAATCTCGACCGAGGAGATGACCCAGATGAACTATGCGGTCGATGTGGAAGGCAAGTCAGCAGAGCAAGTGGCCAGGGAATACCTAGAAAAAGAAAATCTACTATAGTCATTCAGTTTATCTTTTATTACTTCGTTAACTCACCTTGCCTAACTTCAGTTATGCCTGCGGCTCGTTGCCTAGTACTAAAAGCAAACTGAAAGTCTATAAAAAATAGGAGAAAATTATGTCAAATCAGCTCGAAAACGCTAAAAACCTCTACCTCCGTGGCATTCGCGACGGGGAAATAAAGGAAGTCCATGAAAATTATATGGGAGCTAGCTACACCCAGCACAGTACGGGGGTGCCAGATGAAAAAGAGGGCTTTGCGGCTTTCTTTGAGGACTTTTTCAAGCGCAATCCCAAGCGGGAAATCACCATTGTGCGTGCTATTGAAGACGGGAATTTTGTCTTTGTCCATGTCCACCAGAAACTCAATGACGGTGAGGCTGAGTGGGTGACGGCGGACATCTTCCGTTCGGATGAAAACGGTCGTATCGTCGAGCATTGGGATGTCATTGATGCCTATCCAAAAACCATCGGTGACTTTGACCCCATTTACGCTGACTTCGAGCTGACTGACTTGGACAAGACCGAGGAAAACAAGAAAATCGTCCGTCGCTTCTTGGTGGATGTCCTTCAAAATGGGGAAATCAACAAGTTTGAGGACTATGTGGCAGCAGACCTGATTCAGCACAACCAAGAAATCGCCCAAGGCGGTGCAGCCTACAAGGACTATCTGGTAGAGAATCAAGTCAACTACGACTTTGTCTTCAAGGTGATGGGCCAGGGTGACTATGTGGTGGCTTATTCCAAGGTCTGGATTGCAGGTCAGGACTACGCCCACTTTGACATCTACCGCCTCAAGGATGGGAAGATTGTGGAACATTGGGACAACAAGGAAGTCATGCCAGACAAAAAAGACTTGACCAATCTTGGGAAATTTTAAAAAGGGCGATTTCTGCCCTTTTTATCTTGTCTTGGAGTGTTCATTTTTGGAGTTGGGTTTCTTGCTTCGTTTTGTATTGGCTTCCCCAGTCCCACATGGAATCAAGGATGGGTTTGAGGGAGAGCCCCAGTTCTGTCAAGGAGTATTCCACACGGGGAGGGACTTCGGGATAAACTTTCCTGTGGACAATGCCCTTGGCCTCTAGGTCGCGCAGGTTGGCAGTCAGGACCTTCTGGCTGATGGAGCCGATAGAGCGTTGCAATTCTCCGAAGCGCTTGGTTCCCTCCATCAGGTCGCGTAGGATGAGAATATTCCACTTGCTTCCAATCAATGAAAGGGTCGTTTCGACAGGGCAGGCTGGTAGTTCCTGAGGTAATTTTTTACTGGTCATCTTATCCTCCAACTGTCTTTTGCATTGAAAATACACATTGCTTACTTTTAAGTAACTATACTACTTTAAGGTGCATACTTTCAAAAAGATACTATTGGTGATAGTATATAACCATAGCTTGAAAAAAGCAAGAAAAAACTTACAGGAGAATATGACATGGAATTATGGAAGCAACTAGAAGAAGCCAAGCGATTGATTTCAGAAGCAGATGCAATCGTGATTGGTGCGGGGGCTGGTTTGTCCAGTGCAGCAGGTTTGACCTACTCAGGCAGTCGATTTACAGAACATTTTGCGGACTTTATCAAGGAATATGGGCTGACAGACATGTATTCTTCTGCCTTTTATCCCTTTGAGACGGATGAGAAAAAGTGGGGCTATTGGAGCCAGCATCTCTATCTCAATCGTTACCAGACAGGCAGTTTGCCGCTCTATCAGGATTTGTATGAGCTGGTGGCGGACAAGAATTACTTTGTCATCACGACCAATGTGGATAGTCAGTTTGAAAAGGCTGGGTTTGAAAGAGAGAAAATCTTTGAAGTCCAGGGAAATTACGGTGAGTTTCAATGTTCAGTTCCTTGTCATGACGGTATCTATGCTAATCAAGAAACCTTGGAAATCATGCTTGCCAACCGTCAGGGTTTGGAGGTCAGAAGTGAAGACATTCCCAAATGTCCTAAGTGTGGGGCTGATATGATGAGCCGCCTGCGGATGGACCATCGGTTTGTAGAGGACAGGCATTGGCACCAGCAAGAATCTGCCTATCTAGCCTTTTTACAGCAATATGCTGAAAAGAAACTGGTCTTTCTGGAATTGGGTGTGGGCTACAATACGCCAACCATCATCAAGTTTCCCTTTGAACGCTTGAATGCAGTGTTACCCCAGGCCAGTCTGATTCGGGTCAATTTAGAAGATGAGGAAAGAGATGGCATTCTGACCATTTCACGAGAGATAGGAGAGGTGGTCTCAGCATGGAAAGAGTAGAAAAATTGATAGCCTATCTGGCACCTGATTTGGAACTTCCTCAAGCCAAAGAGGAGCAAGAATGGGTCCTGCGGGCTCTGATGAATATCTGGGAACCCAAGGCAATGCCACAGGAATTTTGGGAACTACAGGACGCCTATTTGCAGGAAAAACTGGCTCAAGGCCAGTTGACTCGCCTGTCAGACTTGCAAGAAATCGCCCCCCAAATCTATCTCTGGCAGGGGGATATAACCACTCTACAGGTAGATGCCATTGTTAACGCTGCCAATAGCCAGCTTTTGGGCTGTTTTGTCCCCCTTCATCGCTGCATTGACAATGCGATTCACTCACAAGCTGGGCTGAAGCTTCGCTTGGCTTGTCAAAAAATCATAGCAGAGCAGGGACAGCTGGAAGCGACTGGCCAAGCCAAACTTACAGAAGGTTACAATCTGCCAGCCCCCTACGTGATACACACTGTCGGCCCCATTATCCAAGACCAGGTCACAGCAGAAGACGAAAAACTTCTAGCCTCCTCCTATCAACATGGTCTGGAACTGGCTGTCAAACAAGGCCTGTCCAGCATTGCTTTTTGCTGTATCAGCACAGGAGAGTTCCGTTTTCCCAATCAGCTGGCAGCTGAGATTGCCATCAAAACGGTGCGTGCTTTTGTGAAGGAGCACCCGCAACTTAAGGTGGTCTTCAATGTCTTTAAGGACAACGATTTGGCAATCTATCAGGAATTATTGGCAATTCCTTCCTGAAACATATCAAAAGGAGCGAGGAGGAACTCTTTCTAAGTGGTCGAGTTCGTCTTCGCTCCCATAGTTTAAGGTGCAGAGGAGGCTGATTGCTTATTACTCAAGCCTCATTTCCCACTATCTGCTTGCTTTTGAAAGGTCTTCCACCAGTCTTGTAAACTGAGTTCGGGACGGGGAAACAGCTTGCCCAAACTATCTTTCCAGACCTGATAACGGGTGTCAAAGAGAAGGCGGATCAGTTGGTCAATCATTTCCGCTTCCTCAGCAGACAATTCCTTCCGCAGCCGGTCGATTTCTTGGAGTTTTTGCAAGGGATTCACCGTGATGTCGCTAAATCGCTCAATCCCCGCCTGAATAAAGAGACCGAAGAAAAGGTCAAAGAAGTCTCTCAACTCTTCATCGCTCAGCTTGGCAGTCCACGTTTTGAGGGTCCGATCGACCTGGAGGCTATTCTCAGATAGGTTTGAAGCTTGTTTGAAATCCTCACCGTCAACCTCCCAAGTAAAGGTAATATGCTGGAGAAGACCAATGGTATGGCTCAGGACAATCTGGGCCTTTTCTGGTGTTTCCAGCATCATTCCCACGATTGAATTTTGAGGAATAATCGGATGGACCAGTTCTTCAATAGCGCGGTAGTTATCGGACTGCAAGCAATTTTTGTGGAGACCAGGAGCGTCGTAGCAATAGATTGCAAGCAAGCGTTCCTGGAGTTCTGGCCGTAATTGACAGGCAGCGTAGAGGGCTAGATTTCCTCCCTTGGAATGCCCTGCTAGGTAAATCTTGCCTTCTTGGCTGGTCAAGAGTTCTTGCAGATAGATACTGGCCGCTTTCTGGGCAGGAATTTCTTCCATGTAGGTCATGTGAAAATCCTCCTTCCAGCCAATAATGGTATCATCCGTTCCCCTAAAACAGGTTACAAAGGTCTGTCGATCCAGTCGGTAGCTGATAGCAGCAAATTGCTTTTCCTGTTCCAATTCATACTCATCGACATGGGCAAATGCCTTGATATACTTGAAGCGCTTGGAGGCAGCTAGCAGGCTAAAGAGGGTCAGGCGATCCTTGTTCACCAGGGAAAATGGAGGAAACCCTTGGTTGTACGCTTGTTCAAAGCGTTGGAGCAACAGATCCAGACGGACCCCCTTATCTGCAAAATCAGGAGAAACCAAGTCCTTAAAGGGCAGGTAGGTCAGCTCAGTCAGGGCCAGAATATCCAGCTTATTGATAGGACGGTCGTAGAAACTGTCATGCTGGATTTCTGTTAGATAGGTGAGTAGATTTGGCATGTTGGTAGAGCTTCTCTTTCTATATCTTTCCTTTGATTATAGCGGAATGTTGACAAAATAACAACTTGACAGGGTCAAGTGAGGCCAGAAAAAAATGGAATTTTTCCTCAAATTTCCCTAGAAATAGGCTATAATAGAGAGGACTAGATAAGGAGAACAACCATGCAGAAAATACTCATCATCGAAGACGATCGGACCATCAGCCAGCTGGTGGCTAAAAATTTAACAAATTGGGGGTACCAGGTGGAGCAAGCGGAGAATTTCCAAGACATCCTCTTGCAAATAGAGCGATTTGGTCCCCACCTCATCCTCCTAGACATCGGTCTGCCTTTTTTCAATGGTTATTATTGGTGCCAGGAAATTCGCAAGACCTCCCGCCTACCAATCATGTTTCTCTCCTCACACGATCAGCCCATGGACATTGTCATGGCCATCAATATGGGGGCAGATGACTATGTGACCAAGCCTTTTGAGATGACAGTGCTTCTGGCCAAGATACAAGGTTTGCTAAGGAGAACCTACGATTTTGTGGGTGAACAAAGCCAGCTTTGGTTTGGCCAGGTTTCCCTGGACCTCAAGACCATGCAGCTGCACTACAAGCAGCAAGTGGAAGAATTAACCAAGAACGAATTTCAGATTCTACGGGTGCTGTTTGCGCACGGCAAGGAAGTTGTCAGCCGCGAGGAATTGATGCGAGAATTGTGGAACAGCGATGTATTTGTGGATGACAACACCCTCTCGGTCAACATTGCCCGCCTGCGTAAGAAGCTGGCAGAATTGGGGCTGCCAGATCTGATTGCTACCAAGAAAGGGATTGGCTACGGCCTGGTGGCTGCCCATGACTAAGCAGACCATCCACCACTGGCTGACCCATTGGCTCCGCTCCCGCCTCCCCTACACACTAGCCTTTGCCAGCTTTTTGGGCCTGCTCCTTGGCCTCAGCCAACTATTTGCCGTCCAGCAAGAACTAACCGCCTACGCCTTGGTACTCTTAGCCCTCTGTGGCCTTGTCGCCACCCTCTGGGACCTAGCGGCAGACCTTTCCCGCTTTAGGAAAATCTGGCGTGGGCAGAAGATTGAGACAGGGACAGCCAGTGAGCGTTGTTTACAAGAGAGAGTGGAGAGGCTAGAAGTCCAGAACAAGCTCCTCAGAGAAAAACAGCTCGAAGAACAGACAGAATTAGAAGACTACTACACCCTCTGGGCCCATCAGATGAAAACCCCCATCGCAGCCAGTCAGCTCTTGGTCAAAGAAATAGACAGCGAACCAGTCCGCCATCAGCTGGAATCTGAACTCTTCAAAATTGAGCGCTATACAGGTCTGGTATTAAACTATCTTCGCCTCCAGTCCTTTCATGATGATTTGGTGATTGAGGAGGTCAGCATAGGGGACCTAATCAGAACCCTGGTCAAAAAATACTCCCTCTTTTTCATCCAAGCCAATACCCGCTTAGAAATGGGGCAGCTAGAGCGGACTGTAAAGACAGACAAGCGCTGGCTAGAGCTCCTGCTGGAGCAGATTTTATCCAACGCCCTCAAGTATTGTCAGGCGGGCACCATAGCCATTTTCTTAGACGGAGATGAGGTGGTCATCCGAGATACGGGCATAGGGATTGCGGAGAGCGATTTGAAGCGGGTATTTGAGCGTGGTTTTTCAGGCTTCAATGGTCGCAGAACCCAGCAATCTTCGGGTCTGGGCCTCTATCTCTCCAAAAAAATCGCTGCGGAGCTGGGCTATTCCCTAACCTTAACCTCTAAAGTGGGGCAGGGAACCGAGGTTCGAATCGGAATCAGAGAAGTGGATCTGGTCTTTGACTAATAGGCTTCAATGATCAACAGTATCGGTTGACAACTAGGCTAGATTGCTGTTCATTGAGTGCAATCTTACAAAATTGTCACTTAAATGAAAGCTAGAACGATGGCAGCTGGTCCGGGAAGGAGGTAGAATAAGGGCAGATAAAGAAAAGGAGGAGTTTGCTATGTCAGTCTTAGATGTGCAACACGTTCAGAAGATTTACAGTTCCCGCTTTAAGGCGGGCCAGGTTGAGGCCTTGAAGGATATTCATTTCACGGTGGAAGAGGGGGAATATGTGGCCATTATGGGGGAGTCTGGCTCAGGCAAGTCCACCCTGCTCAATATTTTGGCAACCCTTGATAAGCCGACGCAGGGCAAGGTCCTGCTCAATGGTCTGGACACCCAGTCTATCAAGAGCAAGGAGGCTTCTGCCTTTCGGCGTGAGAAATTGGGCTTTGTCTTTCAAGATTTTAATCTCTTAGACACCCTGTCGGTCAGGGACAATGTTCTCTTGCCCCTGGTCCTTTCTCGCTATCCTATTGACGAGATGAACAAGCGCTTGATTCACACCCTCAATAGCCTAGAAATCGGAACCTTGCAGGACAAGATGCCGTATGAGATTTCAGGAGGCCAGCAGCAACGGGTGGCCGTGGCGCGTGCCATCATCACGCGACCTGAAATTCTCTTGGCGGATGAACCGACTGGGGCCCTCGATTCCAAATCATCGGCTACCTTGCTGGATATTTTTGAGCAAATCAATCAGCAAGGTCAGACCATTCTGATGGTGACCCACTCAACGGCTGCGGCCAGTCGTGCCAAGCGCGTGATTTTTATCAAGGACGGCATTCTCTACAATCAAATCTACCGTGGGGAACGGACCAGTCAGGAAATGTATCAGCTAATTTCAGATACCTTGACCGTCATGGCGAATCGAGGTGAGTAATATGATTGGACTAAGTTTTCGATTGGCCTTGACCAATCTTAAAAAGAACCGTCGTCTCTACTATCCCTATGCCCTGATGACCATTTTGTCGACAGCCATCGCGTATATCTTTACTTCCTTAGCCTTCCATCCTAATTTGGGTCAGGTCAAGGGAGCCAATGGAGTAAGTACAGTGTTGGGCTTTGGTATGATTGTGGTCATGCTTGCCATTGCTGTTATGGTGTTTTATGCCAACAGTTTTGTGATGAAACAGCGGTCAAAAGAGTTTGGGGTCTACAGTATTCTAGGTTTAGAGAAAAAGCACCTGCTGTTCATGACCTGTTTGGAAAATCTGGTCTTTTCCCTTGGAACCATTATTAGCGGTTTAGGGCTGGGCTTGGTTTTGGACAAACTCTTCTATGCCCTCCTGTTAAAAACCATGCAAATGCCTGTCGTTCTGACTTCCACTTTCCAGTTGAAAAGTCTGGTCACTGTACTCATCTACCTCTTTGGGATTTTTGTAGTGGTTAGCCTATTCAATATTGGGAAGTTGGGCTTGACCGACTCTCTCAAACTGGTTCAAGGTAAAAAGCGTGGGGACAAGAAATCAAGCTTCCTTTGGCTGCAAACCATCCTAGCTCTTATCTTACTGGGGGCAGGCTACGCCATTGCGCAACTGGTGACCCGTCCGCTGACAGCCGTTCCAAGCTTCTTTGGAGCAACTCTCTTGGTGATCTTTGGAACCTATCTGCTCTTTCAGGCTGGGATTATTAGCCTCTTAAATTGGCTAAAAAATCGCCAGACCTATTACTACAAGCCAGCCAACTTTATTTCTGTGTCGAATCTGATTTTCCGCATGCGGAAAAATGCCATGGGCCTGGCAACGATTACGATTTTGTCCACTATGTTTTTGGTGACCATGGTAGGCGGGCTCAATATCTACATCGGTGGCAAGGACTATGTCAACAATCAAAATCCAAATGATTATTCGATTGATGTTGTGCTATCATCCACTTCGTCAAAAGTCCAGCTGCAAGAATGGACGGAAAAAATTCTTGAAGAAGCTCAGATACCTGTGGAAAGCAGAATAATCTACAACTATCAACAGGTTTATTTTTCAAGCGTGACAAGCAGACAAATTGACTTCTTATCCAAAGAAGAGCTGTCCACCCTTGATTTTTCTGACTGGTTAGGGGCTGGTTTTATTATTGACCAAGCAACTTATGAACAGATGACTGGGAAGAAGCTGAACTTGGCTGCAAACCAGCTTGCCATTTATAGCAAGGGAATCCAGTATCAAGCAGGGCAGGAAATGGTGATTGGTGAGCAAGACTTCCAAGTTGCCCAAGTCTTGCCGCAAAATATCACCCTAGGCCACTTGCCTGACCATATTTCCTTCACATCGGACCAGTACCTCGTGATGGTAGTCAGTGACCTAGCTGTGGTTAAGAATCAGGTCGAAGCACGTTATTATATGGGTTATGAAAGCAGTCTAACAGAAGAAGAACAGATAGAGGCCTACGATACTTTTTTATCAAGCAATTTTGAAAGTGAACTATGGGCCTCTAGCCTGGATGAGGATGGGTTAACTTCCATCATTCTATCTTATCGGGCCTACGCTATGCGTTCCTTCTTCAGTTTTGCAGGCTCTCTCTTCTTTATTGGCTTGCTCTTATCGCTCATTTTCCTCATGGCAGTAGTGCTAGTCATCTACTTCAAACAGATTTCCGAGGGATATGAGGACAGAAGCCGCTTTGTCATCATGACCAAGGTTGGTTTGGATGAGGACCAGACCAGACAGTCTATTCGCAAGCAGTTGTTGACCGTTTTCTTTCTGCCAATCTTTCTGGCCCTTGTCCACCTTGCCTTTGCCTACAAGATGTTGTCGTCCATTCTTCTATCTATCGGAGTGGTCAACGAAGGGCTGATGCTGCAGGTGACGGCAGGTATCTGTGGCGGTTACTTCCTGCTCTACCTAGTGGTTTACGCTATTACAACGCGGTCTTACAAACGGATTATTTCCTAGGAAGCATGCAGAACACAAAAATGAAAAAAGCGACCGACTGGTGATTCCTCTTTGCGGGATTCGCCAGTTAGTTGCTTTTAAACTACATCATAAATTGTGTGTACCCATTCGATTAAGAGCCACGCTTGGTCTTCTCTCTTATCCATTGACTGACATTGGACAGGGCCTTGCTCTGCTCAGCACGATGTTTTTGCTGCTGGATAAAATCCGCAAAACTTTGCTGGACACCATCCTTTTGGACCTTGGCTTGCAAACGATACCACTTTTTCTTCAGATTGCTTGAAGTCCGCTCATAGTAGTTCTCCAAAATCTCCTCCTTGGACTTATAGTTGCGGTAGAAGGCATTGCGAGAGACGCCCGCCTTGCGCACTAACTCTGACACCGAAATCTGCTTAAGGTCCTTATTTTCTAGGAGAAATAGCAGAGCAGTTTCGATTGATTCCTTGGTCAGCTGGTTGGCCTCTTTATTTGATTGATGGAGATTTTTAAGTGATTTGGGTGAAATCTTACGCTCTGACATAGGGATCCTTTCTCACTGTGACATCCGAAAGAAAATGCTTTCAGAAGCCATATCTTAATGATATAATTGTATGAGAAGATGGCAAACTTGTCAAATAAAAAAGTAAGGATAGTCGCTAAAACCTCCCTTTAGAACCCCAGCCAGTCTAGGATTCTATTATATGGCAGGAACAGCCCAAGCTTCTTGGCGACTATCGGATGTAGAAATGGAAAACCCTATGTTAAAATGGAAAATCGTTGCAGATTCAGGTTGTGATTACCGCCAGCTCAACCATCTAGCCCCTGATACAGAATTTATCAGTGTTCCCCTCACTGTACAGGTCGGAGAGTTGACCTTTGTAGACAGTGCGGAACTAGATATTGATGACATGATGACCACCATGTACGCTTCTTCCCAGGCAGCAAGCTCTGCCTGCCCAAGCCCCCAAGCCTATCAGGCAGCCTATGCAGGTGCAGAAAATGTCATCGTTGTCACCCTGACAGGAGCCCTGTCAGGCAGCTACAATGCAGCCCGTGTTGCTCGAGATATGTACCTTGAAGAACATCCAGAGGTAAATATCCATCTGATTGATAGCCTGTCAGCAGGTGGGGAAATGGACCTTTTGGTTGACCAGATCAATCACCTAATCGGCATAGGTTTGGATTTCCCAGAGCTGGTCCAGGCCATTACCGCCTATCAGCAACAAAGCAAACTCCTCTTTGTCCTTGCCAAAGTTGACAATCTAGTCAAAAATGGCCGCCTAAGCAAGCTAGTCGGAACTGTCGTTGGTCTGCTCAATATCCGCATGGTCGGAGAGGCAAGTAATGAAGGCAAGTTAGAGTTGCTTCAGAAAGCGCGTGGGCACAAGAAATCAGTCACCGCCGCTCTGGAAGAAATGGTCAAGGCTGGCTATAAAGGCGGCCGCATTATCATGGCCCACCGCAACAATGACAAATTCTATCAGCAATTTTCCGAACTGGTCAAGTCCACCTACCCAGAGGCAATCGTTGATCAAGTACCAACATCAGGCCTATGTAGCTTCTACGCTGAAGAAGGCGGCCTGTTGATGGGCTATGAAATATAGACCGTCCGCAGGAATCTCTAAAACAATAGCTAACATGGCGAGTGTAGCTACTTAATTGCTTCAAATCAGAAAACCCTTACCAGAACCTCAGTGGCCTAGTAAGGGTTTTTGCTTGTCATCGCGTCTCCATTAGCAGGTCCAGCACTTTTTTCAAAGTCTCCATAAAATGCGAACTGTACTGTATCTGGAGGTAGTCCACGGACAGTCCCTTGAACAAGGTAGTTCCAGGAATAGATTGCCCGATAGTGGAGCGAATGCTGGCTTTTTCAACCTGAAAAGTCAGGCGGTCAATACCGATTGCGTAAGGGAGAGAGGAGGGGATAGGCTCCGCCGCTTTTTTCATCTCTTCTTGCTGCCTGTGGTAAATCTGCTGTAAATCATGCGTATTTCTGGAAAACATACCGTTATCAATATACAAAGCTAGGGCTTTTTGCATGATTAGGTTGGTATCGTAGTCAATCAGGCTCTTGTGTTGCAGAAAATCAGCGACCAGATTTTGGGGCAGGCTGATGGCACCGATACGCAGGGCAGGAAAGAGGGTCGGAGTAAAGGATTTTATATAAATAACACGGTTATCAGCGTCTAGGTAATGCAGGGGCAGGCTCTTTTGTTCATCAAAATCAGCCAAATAATCATCCTCAATAATATAGACCTGATACTGTTGTGCCAGCTGGATCAGAGCTTTTTTGCTGGCCAGACTATAGGAAGAACCAAGCGGATTGTGCAAGCGAGGAATGGTATAGAAAAACTTGATTTGACCAGTTTTGAAAATTCTCTCCAATTCGTTGAGATCAATGCCATCAAGCGTTCGTTCAATAGTCTGGTAAGGAATAGCTTGGTGGCGGACCAATTCCAGCATACGGGAATAGGTTGGACTTTCGATTAAAATATCGGTCTTTTCAGCGTCAAAGGCCATTTGTGTCAAGATATAGAGGGCTTGTTGGCTACCAGCGGTAATGGCCAGCTGGTCTTTTTTTGTATAAACATGATAGTCCATTAGGAGGGACTGGATGGCATCAATAAGTTCCGCCAACCCCTCCTGCTGATGGTAGTAATTAAACAGATAGTTTTCCCTGCCGACCAGACTTTCATGCAGGCAGACACGAAAATCCTCGTAGGGCAACTTCTGAAAGTCAGCAGGATCTAATTCTACCGTTTTTTCCTTGAAATCTTGGTCTTCTAGGATATAGTAGCCACTTTTTTCGACCGCATAGATTTTATTCTGATATTTGAGCTCTACCATGGCTTTTTGCACAGTGTCCTTGCTGCACTGGTAGGATTGACTGAGTTGACGGATGGAAGGCAGTTTCTGCCCTCGTTTGTAGTGGTGATTTTCAATAGCAGTGACAATGTCATTTACAATGGTTTGGTACTTGCTGGTCATAACTGTCCCCCTACAGAACGATTTTTTCTCAGTATATAGCAATCTTTCGGAAAATACAAGTTTTCAACACAGGATAACGCTTTGGATAGGTGGTTCTTCATGGTATAATGAAAAGATGAAAATTATAATCCCCAATGCCAAGGAAATGAATACCAATCAAGAACCGTCTCCCTTCCAAGATCTGCCAACCGACAGTCTGCCCATCCTAGAAGTACTTTCGGTGAAAGAGGAGGCTGAGTTGGCCAGATTTTACAAACTTCCCTTGGAGCGGGCAGGTTTGGAGGCAGACCGCTGGAAGCGAATCCAAACAGGTCAGGCCAAGACCTATCCAGCCTGGCTGCTCTATGATGGACTGATGTACCGCTATATGAGTAGGTCAGATCTTTCCAAGTCAGAACAGGCCTACCTGCATGAACATGTCCTCCTTGCTACTGGTTTTTATGGGCTGATTCCACCCAGTACCCTGATTTATCCCCACCGCCTAGACTTTCAAGGTGGGCTGAAAATTGCTGGTCAGTCCCTTAAAGCCTATTGGCGTCCAGCTTTTGATGCTGCGGTACAGGATCAGGACTGGATTTTATCGCTGGCCTCGTCTGAATTTGAACAGATCTTTTCTCCCGCCATCCAGAAACGCCTGATTCGGATTACCTTTATGGAGGAGGTAGCTGGTCAGTCTAGGACCCATTCGACCATCTCTAAAAAGGGCCGCGGTCGCTTACTGTCATGGATGGTAAGAAATCAATGCCAAACCTTAGACCACCTACGCTCAGCGGAGGTGGATGGCTTCCGGTTGGATGAACGGCGTTCGACAGAACAGCAGCTACTATTTGTGAGAAAACTCTCATAATGATAGATATTCATCAAAATAGCGTTTTCCTAGCAATGAATTTCTAGCCAAGGGTTATAGGATATGATATAATAGGAATGTTATTGTCCTTCTACAAGTTTTTACAGTTCAGGTAACTGATTGTGGAGAGGATTCGGATTTTATAGTCGAATGAATTAGCTTTCAGACAAGGAACTGAGGCGCAGGCTGTACTAGAGTACGGCAAGTTGAAAGCGACGATGTATCAAAGATAATTCAAATGACTATATCGTTTATTATCTTGGTGTCATCCTACCATGAAAGGTTGATGTTAATGCAGCTCCGACGACCATTCTGATACTCAACAGTGATAGGAATGGCTCTATGCTAAAAAGGTGGTTTTTATGAAAAAAAGAAGTAGAAGAGAAGGAATATCCAAGCTGAGAGGGCTGAATCTGGCATTATTAGTCCTTTATGTAGGTATAGCTGGATTCTTTCTCATTACCATGTACCGTTATCAGGTCTTTAATTTTAGGATGGTCAATCATATCCTGACAGGATTTGCCCTCTTAGTAGCCCTTCTTGCAGGCTTTCTCATCATAAAAAAGAAGGCTCAGGTACTAACGACTATTCTTCTATCACTTGCCCTAGTCTTTTCTTCACTGGGAATGTTCGGTCTGAAAGAAGTGTTGGACTTCTCTAGCCAATTAAATGCTAATGCCACCTTCTCGGAGTACGAGATGAGTATCTTGGTTCCTGTAGATAGTGAGGTTACAGATGTCAGTCAATTAACATCACTCTTGGCACCAGCCGAGTATGACCAGGACAATGTCGCGGCCCTATTAGGAGATGTAGCCAGTACCAAGTCTGTTCAACTCACCACTAGCCCGACCAGCTCCTATGTAACAGCCTATCAATCCCTCCTGGCTGGTGAAGGGGAAGCCATGGTTTTTAATGGCGTCTTTACCAATATTTTAGAGTCTGAAGATCCAGATTTTGCTTCTAAGGTGCGTAAAATTCATACCTTTACAATCAGCAAAGAGGTCGCGGCAGGAGTGGAGCAGGCCAGTGGCGATAGCTTTAACATTTACATTAGTGGTATTGATACCTATGGTCCAATTTCTTCTGTTTCACGCTCAGATGTCAATATCATCCTGACCGTCAATCGAACGACCCACAAGATTCTCTTGACAACCACGCCGCGTGATGCCTATGTTGCCATCGCAGATGGCGGTCAAAATCAGTATGATAAGCTGACGCATGCAGGGATTTATGGTGTCGAAGCCTCGGTTCATACACTTGAAAATCTTTACGGAATTGACATCAGTAACTATATTCGACTGAACTTCACTTCCTTCCTGCAACTGATTGATTTAGTCGGCGGGATTGAGGTTCAAAACGACCAAGCTTTTTCTGCAGGAGGACATGATTTCCCGCAAGGAACAGTCTATCTTAATTCAGAAAAGGCCCTGATATTTGTACGCGAACGCTATTCTCTTTCAGGTGGTGACAATGACCGTGGTAAAAATCAATCGAAGGTCATCGCTGCCTTGATTAGCAAACTCAGTTCACCAGAAAATCTTACCAATTATCAAGCAATTTTAAATGGAATTGAAGGCTCTATTCAAACTGACTTAAGTATTGAGACCATCATGCAGCTAGTCAATGCTCAGTTGGAATCAGGAACTGCTTACGAGATTACCTCTCAAGCCCTGACTGGCACAGGCCGCATGGATTTACCTTCTTATGCAATGCCAGGTTCACAATTATATGTTATGGAAATAAATCCAGATAGTTTGGCACAGGCCAAGGCAGCCATTCAATCCGTACTAGGGGGTACAGAATAGATGATTGACATCCACTCGCATATTATTTTTGGAGTTGATGACGGACCAAAAAGTCTCGAAGAGAGCATACATCTACTCGAAGAAAGTTACCGACAGGGGGTGAGGGCCATTGTTGCTACCTCCCACCGTCGGAAGGGCATGTTTGAAACACCTGAACACACGATACTAGAACACTTTCATCAGTTACAAGCAGCTGCCAAAAGGATTTCAGATGATCTCTTCCTCTTTTATGGAGCAGAAATCTACTATACTAGCGATATTATTGGTAAACTAGAGAAAAAACAAATCCCTACTTATGGAGATACTCAGGCAGTTCTGATTGAATTTGGAACGAAGACCACCTATAAACAAATCCACGAGGCCTTGGGAGAAGTGATTCGTAGCGGTTTTGTTCCTGTAGTTGCTCATATTGAGCGCTATGACGCTTTGGAAGATGAGGCGGAAAAAGTTGCCGCATTGATTGATATGGGTTGCTACATGCAGGTCAATAGTTCTAGTATTCTAAAGCCAAAACTCTTTAATGACCGGCACAAAACATTTAAGCGCAGGGCTCAGTTTTTCTTAGAAAATGACCTAGTGCATTTTGTGGCCAGTGATATGCACAACCTAGACAAACGCAGACCTTATATGGAAGAAGCTTATCAGTTGGTTGAAAAGCAATTCGGTTCAGATAGGGCGAAGCAACTCTTTATGAACAACCCCCTACTACTGTTGAAAAATAAGTTATAAAAATTAGGAGAAATCGATGAAAAATCAAGACACAAATGTAATGGAAATAGATATTATTTTCCTGCTAAAAACCTTATGGCGTAAGAAGTTTGCTATCCTGTTCACAGCCTTAGTTGCGACAGGGTTGGCCTATGTTTATTCAGCTTTCATTGCGACGCCTATGTATGATAGCACGACTAGAATTTATGTAGTACATCAGGCAGTTGAGGGTGCGCAGGGCTTGACTACTCAGGAACTGCAAGCAGGTGCCTACCTTGTAAAGGACTACCAAGAAATTATCCTATCACAGGATGTGCTGACTCAAGTGTCAGAACAGTTGGACCTGGAGGAAGACCTGTCAACTAAGGTGACTGTGGACATTCCAGTAGACACACGTATTATGTCCATTACAGTACGCGATGCAGACTCAGAGCAGGCAGCGCGGATTGCCAACAGTCTCCGTACAGTAGCAGCCCAAAAAATTATTGATGTGACGAAAGTCAGCGATGTGACCACCTTGGAAGAGGCTATCCCAGCTAAGGCTCCTTCTACTCCAAATACAAGCAGAAATCTTGTCCTAGGTTTTGCTGCAGGTAGTTTCTTAGCTATCGGGCTTATCTTGGTCTTGGAAGTGTTGGATGACCGTGTTAAACGCCCTGAAGATGTTGAAGAAATGATGGGTATGCCACTCTTGGGTGTAGTACCAAAAATTGCAATCACTACTGGAAAATAGGAGAAGGAAATGGCTATCTTAGAATTAGCAAGAAATAAAAAACAGTTAGTAAAAGAGACAGAAGAGTACCTAAATGCTATCCGTACCAATATTCAGCTGAGTGGAGAAAATCTCAAAATTATCGGGATTACTTCTGTTCAGTCCAACGAAGGAAAGTCTACCACTTCTGCCAGCCTGGCAATCGCTTATGCGCGTGCAGGCTATAAGACGATTTTGGTGGACGCAGATATCCGTAATTCAGTCATGTCTGGTTTCTTCAGACCCTTGTCCAAGGTGACAGGGCTGACAGACTATTTGGCTGGAACGACAGACTTATCACAAGGTCTCTGTGATACAGATGTACCAAACTTGACAGTTATCGAGTCTGGTAAGTTCTCTCCCAATCCAACAGCCCTCTTGCAGAGCAAGAATTTTGAAAATTTGCTCCTGACATTAGGCCGCTATTATGATTATGTTATTGTTGACTGTCCGCCCCTCGGAGTGGTCATTGATGCTGCAATCATTGCGCAAAAATGTGATGCGATGGTCTTGGTTGCAGAGGCTGGCAATGTCAAACGCAAGGCCTTGCGTAGAGTGAAGGAGCAGCTAGAGCAGACAGGTACACCATTCTTGGGTGTTATTCTCAACAAATTTGATACTCGTATGGAAAAATACGGTTCCTACGGGAATTACGGTTCTTACGGGGACTATGGCAAGAAATAAACAGCCGCTTTAGGAACAGGGGAAAATATGTCAAGAAAAATTAAGCGTTTAATATTATTAGTCATGGATATTGCCATGATTGCCTTGTCCATCCTTTTAAGTAAATTGTTTTTAGATGTCATCACAGACATCCCAGAGCAACAAATTCAAGTGGCTCTCTTATTGGTATCTATAAGCTATATTGCTATTTCTACCAGACTGAAAGTATTCTCTCTGATTACCCGCTACACCGACGCTCGTTCCCTATGGAAAATAGGCCTCAGCCTTCTGTTATCTTACGGTGGTTTGCTCCTTTTCTCCATTATAGTGTGGCAGAGTTTTAGCTATCGTTTCATTTTAACTGCAGGTGTGATTTCGTTTGTCTTGACCATTACACCGCGGTTAATCTGGCGTGGTCTCCATGAACAGCGTTCTAGCTCAAAACGCAAGACCTCCCGCTCACTTCGCACCTTATTGGTCGGGGCAGGGGATGGTGGTCATTTGTTTATCAATACAGTTATTGAAAAAAGGCTGAATTTTGATATTGTCGGGATTATTGATAGCGATCCGAACAAGCTTCATAGCTACATTCATAATGTTCGAGTATTGGGAAATAGAAATGACCTTCCACGTTTAGTTGAAGAACTCGGGATTGAGCAGGTTATTATTGCGATTCCATCCTTATCAGGGAAAGAGCGCGAGGCTATTGTGGAAATCTGTAATGCTGCACAGGTGAAGGTTCATAATATGCCGAGCATTGAGGATATTTTTTCAGGAAATGTCAGCGTTAGTTCCTTGCGAGAAATTGATATTGCCGATTTACTAGGTCGACCAGAAGTTGTGCTGAATCAGACAGAACTCGGGAATTATTTTGAAAATAAGACAGTTTTAGTGACTGGAGCAGGAGGCTCGATTGGGTCCGAACTCTGTCGCCAAGTATTGAAATTTGGTCCTCGACGCTTGTTGCTTTTGGGTCATGGTGAAAACTCTATCTACCTTATTCATCGGGAATTGATTGGCAAGTATGGTCAGCAGCTTGAAATCATTCCATTGATTGCGGATATTCAGGATCGTGATGTGATTTTCTCCATCATGCAGGAATACCAGCCAGATGTTGTCTACCATGCAGCTGCCCATAAACATGTTCCTTTGATGGAATACAACCCACATGAAGCGGTTAAAAACAATATTTTTGGAACCAAGAATGTTGCAGAGGCAGCCAAGGCAGCAGGGGTCGGAAAATTTGTAATGGTATCAACGGACAAGGCTGTGAATCCGCCAAACGTAATGGGTGCGACCAAACGCGTAGCGGAGATGATTGTGACAGGCTTGAACGAAGCAGGAAAAACACAATTTGTGGCAGTTCGATTCGGTAATGTATTGGGCAGTCGTGGTAGTGTGGTTCCTTTGTTTAAGGAACAAATCAAAAAGGGTGGTCCAGTTACAGTGACAGATTTCCGCATGACACGTTACTTTATGACCATTCCAGAAGCCAGCCGTTTGGTTATTCAAGCTGGCCACATGGCCCGTGGCGGGGAAGTTTTTGTCCTTGATATGGGTGAACCTGTCCAGATTTTAGAATTGGCTCGTAAGGTGATAAAATTGAGCGGTTATACGGAGGATGAGATTGGAATTGTCGAGTCAGGTATTCGCCCAGGTGAAAAACTCTATGAAGAGTTGCTTTCTACAGAAGAGCGTGTGGGAGAACAGATTCATGAGAAAATCTTTGTCGGCCGTGTTAGCAACCATAATCAGCAAGTCGTATCTGACTTTATCAATAGTTTAGCAGCTAAGTCTAAAGCGGAACTTAAAACAGCCTTGATTGACTTTGCGAAACAGGAATAAGAAAGTAAAAAGCCATTTTTACTTTCCTAGAGTTTAGAACAGGTTTTTAAATTCTAGGGAGGATAATAATGTAATCCAAGAGGTAAATCATGCTAGGGAAACGCTTGGTAGAAGAAAAAGAATGTAAAATGAAAGGTGGTCTTTACCATAGGGTTCAGATAGAGTTTGCCTTTAATTCAAATCATATAGAAGGTAGTCAGCTTTCCCATGACCAGACAAGGCATATTTTTGAGACTAATACGATTGGTTTTGAGGATAGTTCAACCATAAAGGTTTTGATGACATCATAGAAACCACCAAGCATTTTACAGCTGTAGATTTTCTACTAGATAGTTTTCAAGATGAACTGACTGAGAAATGGATAAAGGATGTTCATGCTATATTGAAGAGAGGGACTTCTGATTCTCGGAAGTCATGGTTTCAAGTTGGAGATTATAAGGCACTTCCTAATGAAGTTGGCGCTCACGAAACAACTCTACCAGAAAATGTAGCTTCAGATATGAAAGAACTTCTTAGCAGCTATCATGGTTTGTGGCCTATTTCTTTTGAGGCTATACTTGACTTTCATGTTCGATTCGAACGTATCCATCCCTTTCAAGATGGCAATGGTCGAGTTGGGCGATTGATACTGTTTAAAGAGTGCCTCAAACATGGGCATGTGCCCTTCATCATTGGTGATGATATGACATACTTCTATTATCGGGGGCTTTCTGAATGGGGAGAGCAGGCTGGATTTTTATTAGATACTTGTCTGACTGCACAAGACAGGTTTAAGCGGTATTTAGATTATTTTAGGATTGAGTATTAGGAGAGGGAAATGTATCCGATTTTAAAACGAGTTTTTGACATTGTGCTATCAGGAGTGGCTATCCTTGTTTTCAGCCCGATTTTAGCTATTATTGCGATTGCAATCAAGCTGGATTCTAAGGGACCAGTTCTTTTCAAACAAAAGCGAGTTGGCAGACATAAGCAATATTTTATGATTTATAAATTCCGTTCCATGTATGTGGACGCACCAAGTGATATGCCTACTCATCTATTGCAAGATCCGACGGCTATGATTACCAAAGTTGGTGGTTTTTTGAGAAAGACAAGCCTTGATGAACTTCCACAGCTATTCAATATTTTTAAAGGGGAGATGTCTGTAGTAGGGCCTCGTCCTGCCTTATGGAATCAGTATGATTTGATTGAGGAACGAGATAAATACGGAGTCAACGATATTCCTCCTGGATTGACTGGTTGGGCACAAATCAATGGTCGTGACGAATTGGAAATAGAAGATAAGGCGCGCTTGGATGGTTACTATGTTCAAAATAGGAGTTTTGGTCTGGATGTGAAATGCTTCTTTGGAACGTTTCTCAGCGTAGCCAAGAGCGAAGGTGTTATCGAAGGCGGAACAGGACAGAAAGGAAAATGATGAAAAGAGTATTGATAACAGGAGCAAACTCATATATCGGGACATCTTTTGAAAAATATGTTATGGAAAAAGGTGCGGATTTTGAAATAGATACCTTGGATTTATTGGACCCTAACTGGCAAGAATACGATTTTTCAGGCTATGATTCTATTTTTCATGTTGCCGCAATTGTACACAAGCGTGAGAAAAAAATTTCATATGAGGAGTATAAGAAAGTAAATACTGATTTACCAGTTTTGATTGCAAAAAAAGCAAAAAAAGCAGGAGTTTCTCAATTTATTTTCTTAAGTACTATGAGTGTGTATGGTCTCAATACTGGTAAAATAGCAAGTTCAACCCTGGCAATTCCAACGACGAAATATGGTCAATCTAAGTACCAGGCTGAAGAGGAATTACTCAAGTTACGTGATTGCCAGTTTAAATTAGTTATTGTGAGACCGCCTATAGTTTATGGGAAAGGTTCTAAGGGAAATTATTCGAATTTATCAAAGTTAACTCAGTTAACACCAATTTTTCCAAAAATTTTAAATTCTAGAAGTATGTTGCATATTGATAACCTCTGTGAATTTATCAGGAAAGTTATAGAGTTAGAGTTGCGTGGGCTGTTTTGTCCACAAAATTCAGAATATGTCAATACTTCTGAATTGGTTAAAGTAATAGCTGAAGTACATGGAAAGAAAATATATTTTACAAAAATGTTTAATCCAGTCATAAAGTTATTGTTCCATTTTGATACAGTGAAGAAAGTATTTGGAAACTTAGTTTATGAGCAGGAGATGAGCCGATATGCTTTTGAGTATCAGGTAATAGACTTTGAGGAATCAATAAAAAATACAGAACTATGCTAGAACAAAAATTAAAGGAT
Source organism: uncultured Streptococcus sp. (assembly GCA_945864085.1). Lineage (GTDB taxonomy): Bacteria > Bacillota > Bacilli > Lactobacillales > Streptococcaceae > Streptococcus. The sequence goes on along the minus strand of CAMBAD010000002.1, from coordinate 59,992 downwards.
AAAAGAATTAAACGGACTCAAGTTGTAAGTAAATTGTTTTATTGTATTTAATGTTTTGCATCACGCAGAAACTTTAACAGAAAAAATGTGTAGTAGTATAAATTTGGTTTAAGTAATGTTTATAAAGATTATTGAATGATATCGGGTATTCTCACAGAACTGATTTAAAAGATACAATAAGGAGACAGAGTTTTGGGGAAAAATATAGAAAAATCATCTATCTCAGTGGTTATTCCAGCGTACAATTCTGAGAATGTTATAGTAAGAGCTTTAGAATCAGTTAGGCTACAAACTTGTTTGGAGTATATTAACGAAATTATTGTAGTTAACGATGGTTCTACAGATTCGACAGCATTCGAGGTTGAACATTATGCAAAAAAATATCCATATCTTAATATTCGCCTAATAAATCAAGAAAATGCAGGAGTTTCTAGAGCAAGAAATGTAGGAATGTTAAATGCTTTAGGAACTTGGATTGCTTTGCTAGATTCTGATGACGAGTGGTTTGCGAATAAAATTGAAAGGCAAATTGATGAAATTTTATTAAATGATAGTATTGATTTTATTGGTGGTAATCATACTACCTTTCCATTAACTATTCTTGGACGCAAGATAGATAGACTTCATAGAGCAAATATTCAAGAAATTTGTATCAAGATGTTTCCACAGACTTCAACAGTGCTTTTTAAAAAATCAATCTTTGATGAAATTGGTGGATATGATGAGAAACGCCATTATTCTGAGGATAGACAATACTTTTTGAGAATTTGTCATGCATATGGGTATTATTATTTACCCGAACAGAATGTTCACTATGATCGCGGAAAGCGAGGTTTTGGGGAGCGAGGTCTATCAGGTAACTTAAAAGGTATGCAAGAAGGGAACAGATTGAATTTCATGGAATTATTAAAGCAGAAAAAAATAAGTTTACCCTTTTATATTGCAATCACTATTTTTGATGAATTAAAATATTTAAGAAGGATACTTTTATCAATGAAAAAATAATAAATATGTAGTATAAAAAACATACTTGTTCCTATTGCTGGTTTATTTCTATAAAAAATGTATGGCGTAAACTCAAAACAACTACGAAATGAGGAACGAATATCTTAATAAGTGTTTAGTTCCCAAGAGTATAAGAAATACCCGAATATTCTCTTTGTAAGAGAAAATATATCAGAAGTGGCTAAGATTGGTTATAATGCAAGCAAAAAAATCTACTACTGTTGATTCAGATATTAAGTTCTATTCGCGATTTTAAATATTCCTCGTTGTAATACCACGTCTCTAGTCACAATGCTATAATAAATCTTTTAAAGGGATAACGGTAGAATTAATGGTTTGTGATGATGTAACCTTCATGTACCGAAATTTAGTGTTGAAGGCCTGCCGACACTTACTAAATAGTCAAAATGGATTCGGAGTTAACCCGAACTATTGTTTCATTTTGTAGGGAGTGCGAGAATAAGTTTGCATACGTATAAGTTTCTTTAATAACTATAGAAGTAAATTTAGTAGTTAAGTATATTTTAAAACGCAGTATTGATTTAGTGATATTCCTGCGTACCTTTGGGAGTTAATTTTTTCCGTTTTAGAAAAATGAGTGTTAGTATGGGTATGTATTGAATAAGATCTAAATTGTTAGTAGGTGTCAAAACTTAAGTTATCCGATAGGATTGATTGGGTCTGTTTCTCGTCTCAACACATGTATGATTTTAATTATCAGATAGATAATTTTAAAAAAAGTCATTCGATTAACGAAAGAAAGAAGTATTTAGTATGAAAAAAGCTCTTATTGTAGCCTCTGTTGCTTCAATGATTGGACAATTTAATATTTCCAATATAAAAATATTACAGTCACTTGGTTTTGAGGTTGATGTAGCAGCCAATTTTTCTCATTCAGGTACAATTTCTATTGAGAGTGTACAAGAATTAAAAGAATTTTTAGAGGCAAATAAAGTCAACGTATATGATATTCCCTTTCAAAGAAATCCGTTTCACCCTGGTAATTGGCTCGCATTTAGAATGTTGAATAAAGTGATGTCTGATAATACCTATGATTTAGTTCATAGTCATACTCCAATCGGAGGGCTAATAGGGCGTATCTTAGGTTACTGTCACAAAGTGGACAATAATATGTATACCGCTCATGGTTTTCATTTTTATAAAGGCGGAAGTAGAGTAGGGTGGCTTCTTTTTTACCCTGTAGAAAAAATATTATCTTACTTTACAGATACTATTATTACTATCAATGAAGAGGACTATGCTATTGCTAAGAAGCGTTTCAAAATGAAGGGGTTGCACTTGGTGAATGGTGTAGGAGTAAATTTAGAGAAGTTCTCACCAATATCAGATAATACAAAGGCTCAACTAAAGTTAGTACTGGGTTTAGACCAGAATAAAAAGTACCTAATTTTTGTCGGAGAATTGAATGCCAATAAAAATCAATCTATTTTAATTGAAATGATGGAACAACTTTCAAAAACAAGAAAGGATATTGTTCTATTGCTGGTTGGTAACGGAGTATTATTGAATACTTATCGCCAACTCATAAAGGATAAAGGTTTAGAAGAATCAGTGCTTCTGTTAGGTTATAGAAAAGATATTCCTGATTTGATGAGAGTTTCTGATATTGCCCTATCTAGTTCTAAACGTGAAGGCCTTCCTGTAAATTTACTTGAAGCAATGGCAACTGGACTACCTTTAATAGTATCGAATTGTCGTGGAAATAGAGATTTAGTAGAGGATGGAAAAAATGGGTATATTGCAGAAAACTCAGCAGTAGATGAGTTTATTGTAGCTATAACAAGAATCCTTGACGATGCAGTTTTATATAAGCAACTTTCTCAATGTTCACTTATGTCTAGTGAAAAATATTCTTTAGAGCGAGTTGAAGTAAAAATGAAGGAAATTTACAGCAACTCCTTTTAGGCAGGTTGCTACTTTATAGTGAACCATTTGAGTTTTCCTGAAAAATTATAGAATCCCTTATTGGAGAATCAGGACAGGTGATATATTCAGTAGGTGTAAAGTAAAGTTAACAACAAACAATGTTACTAATCTCAAATCGTTATTTCCTAAGTTAGGGAACCGTATGTAGACTTTGTAAATTTCAATAAATTTTCTAGTGACAGGATTCAATAGAAAAATAATCAACAGAAAGAGTATTAGAATGTTAGTTATTTCTAAAAAAAACTTTATGACTGTGGTATTTGGAGCTATAGTCGTCATGTTATATGCATTTTTCCTATTTTTTACAAGCTCCTCTTTTGAGGAAGATTTTACAATAAAATTTAGCATTCTCAGTAGTTTAATAATTTTTATTCTTGAAATCGTCTATATAAACAAATTAAATGGGGGAGTTATAAATCCTATCACTCTGTTTTTAATGGCATTTTATGTTTTTCAAAATGGACAATTACTTCTGGTAGCTCTAGATATCCCATTCTATGATTTCTATATTAGTACGTTAAAAATTTTTTTGAAAGATGTGTCTATTTTTTCGTCCCTTAGCAATGTAGTGGCAGGCTATGCTGGGATTATTTGTGTTTCCATACTACAAAAAGAGAAACACTATGTTATTGATCAGTACAATCCTCTAGAAGTTGGTAGGGTAGCATGGTTGGGTTTTTTGGGAACTTCAATTTTAGCTCTACCTCTTGTTGCAATGAAATTTCTTACAAGTTTAGAAGGGGGGTATTATGCTGTTAGGGCTTTTGAAGAGAACATTCCAACGCTAGTAACCTTTTTAGAGTTTATGTTCATGCCATTTTCCCTCTTAACAATTATCTTCAGAAGCGATAAGAGTTCACAAGTAGCACGCTACGGTGTATTTATCTGGTTAGTTCTCACTGCTCTTTGTGGCGATAGGACAACAGGTATTTCAGGATTGCTTATTTTAGCTCTTGTTTCATACAACAAAAATAGTGGGAATATTAAATATAATTGGAAAGATATATCTAAGATTAGCTTCATTGGTCTATTGCTGATTATCTTTATCCGAGTAGTATATGCATATAGAACAGGAGAAGATATCCTATTTGCCTTATCAGGTGGAAACTTCTTGGTAGGCTTTTTATCTGAGTTAGGAATTAGTGTTTTTCCACTATTTACGATGATGTATATTGTTCCAGGGCAAGAAGCTTTTTTATGGGGGCAAGGATATATTTTGTCTGCTATTGGCGGTTCGATACCTTCTTTTTTAGATATTACAGGTATTGTAAATGTAATAAATCAGCAATCTAGGATATTTGAAACTTGGCACTCTCAATATTTTTGGCAATATTCGTTCGGTTTAGGTTTTTCCCTTAACGCAGAGGCCTATATCAATTTTGGTTGGTTTGGTTTAATTGCTATTTTTATCGTTTGTCTTATAATTTTTTCGTTTTTACGAGTCAAAAATTTGAAAGAACATACTAGCCCATGGGAACTGTACAGGATAAGTATCTTGTTGTTTTTATGGTTTACATTACCACGTAGAGATTCATACTATATTTGGAAGGCAATATCTTATTCTTTGATTTTTATTAGAATATATATACAAACCACATGTCGCAGAACTGCATTTTTAGGTAAAACAGGTAGTAAGGTGGAATTAAGAAAGTGAGTGTAGAGTCAAATCAAGTTACATCGGCAGTTAAGTGGTCGTTAGTGACAGAAATTATTGTTAAGTTTATTTCGCCAATCACCAATATGATTCTGGCGAGACTTCTAACACCAGAAATATTTGGCCTTGTCGCGTCAATTATGATGATTACTACGTTTGCTGAGATGTTTACAGATGCGGGTTTCCAAAAGTATATTGTACAGCATCAATTTGTTTCTTCCTCAGAACAAGATGAGTATATCAGTGTAGCCTTTTGGACAAATTTGGGTGTCTCGATATTTTTTTATCTTTTAATATTTCTAAATGCAGAAACACTTGCTAACCTCAGTGGTGTATCTGGTTATGAGACGGTGATTAGAGTCTATTCCTTAGTATTGCCTCTGATGTCCTATTCTAGTATTCAATATGCAGTATATAGAAAGAATTTTCACTATAAAAAGCTCGGGATTATTAGAGTTATTGCTAAGCTCATCCCTGTACTTGTGACGATACCTTTAGCACTATACACCCAATCTTACTGGTCGTTGGTCATTGGAAACCTGGTGGGAGAGTTAGTGATTACCGTTATTCTAATAATATGGTCCACGCAACGCATAAAACTTCACTATGATTATGAGCAACTGAAGAGCATGTTTATGTTTTGCGGAGGGTCAATGTTGGAGACTCTTTCATCATGGTTAGTTTCGAATGTTGCAGTTTTTATTATTAGCCAATCATTAGGCGCGTATTATCTAGGTTTGTATAAGATTTCAATTACGACTGTAAATCAAATCATTTCGATTATTACTGCTTCAACTATGAATGTGCTATTTGCGACACTATCTAAAGTACAAAATGACTCGGACTCTTTTAACCGAACAGTAAATAATTTTCAAAAGTCTATTGGTTTATTTACTATTCCTTTAGGGGTAGGTATCTTTATTTTTCGTAAGTTTATTACGCTAACACTACTTGGACCACAATGGGAGGAAGCCTCACTCTTTGTCGGCTTATGGGGATTTGTCATGTGCGAGAGTGTCATATTTGCGGATATAGGAGCCTATGCAATTCTTTCCAAGGGGAAACCAGGCTATGTATTTTTATCTAATATATTGCAAGCCCTGCTACTTGCAACGGGTTTGTTATATTTTGAGCATAGTAGTTTTATGGTTATAACCTATGTTTCTTTTGTAATAAGATGGCAGTTGACAGTTACTCATTATTGGATAGCGTCAAAAGTTGCAAATTTTAGGCTCAAAGATTATCCAAAAGAATTAAATGTATATGTTGGTGCAGCAAGTATAATGGGATGTTTAGGACTACTTTTTCAAAATATAATTGAAAAAAATATTTTCTTTAACATTGTTGGGGTTCTTATCTGTATTATAGTCTATTTTGGAGTTTTGATGATATTTAACAACACAAGAATAGAGTTACTATCGCTATTCAATACAGTAAGAAGGCAATTAGCTCGTAAATAATGTTTATTTGTAGGTTTTAATTATGCTTTAGTTAGGATATAGTAGAATGAAAATAATAACTTGTGCAAGTTTTTATGGTAGCGGCTCAAGTGCATTGACAGACTTGGTTGCGGAGTACTCCTGTGTGAAGGATTTGACGAATTATGAGTTTCGCTTTTTATATGATATTGATGGTGTTTCTGATTTAGAACATTATTTATGTGAATGCCATGACAGGCACAATGCAGGTCATGCTCTAAAGCGCTTTAAGAGATTATCGGAATTCAATGCCGGTACCTTTTTCAATGCAAGGTACGAGCCTTTTTTCAACAATCAATACATGAAGTTGACTAGAAAGTTCATTGATTCTATAATTGATTTTTCATATCCTGGCTGGTGGTTCTATGATGTATATGACAAAGGAAAAGTACTGTATTATATATTGATTCAATGGGATAAGATATTACGAAAATTAACAAATGGGAAAAAGAGTATTCTATCCCGAGAACGAATATTTTGTTCACACCCTTCGCAGGAAAAGTTCATTGAATCTGTTCAGAACTATGTTGCTTCGTTAATGCAGGCAGCTAATCCAGAAGGACTGCCATTCTTAGAGGTTGATCAGTTGGTTCCATCTCAGAATCTCAATCGAATTCTTCGTTACTTTTCTGATGATATCACCGTTTTTATTGTAGACCGCGATCCAAGAGATGTTTACACAAGCAACCGCTTCTACTGGAAAGAGAATATTTGTCCAACGGATGATGTAAATACTTTCTGCGACTGGTTTCTATACACGCGTAAAAGTGGGAAAGTAGAAAGTTATAATACTAATCAGGTCATTAAATTACGTTTTGAAGATATGATTTATAAATATGATGAAACAGTTGCGAAGATTGAAATGCTAACTGGTCTGGATAATTCGCTACACAGTATGCAATTCAAAAAATTTAATCCACAACAATCAGTTAATAATACTCAGACTTGGAAAAAACATAATATTGAAGCAGAGATTAAAGTTATTGAAGAAAGGTTAGCTGAATATTTATATCCCTTTGATGAAGTGAACAGTGATGCCGTTCCAGGAGTAAAACAAGAAGATGGGAAAATATTCTGATAGCTATGGCTAAATGTCTTTAAAATATCTAGAAGAAACCATTATTGGTTTTGTATAGAATAAATTTAAATAAGGGGCATAACTTTTAGTGTCCCTTCCATAAAGTTAGAAGGAATACGTTATAAATATGAAAAAAATCTGTTTTTCATTTAATCATTTGACTTATTCAGACGGTGTGGCCCAATCAGCTATTGCAATGGCAAACTATTTAGCTGATACTGGAATGGTTGAAGTGACGCTGAGACCTATTTTTAATTTTGACAAGAGTATTTTAAAAGATATAAACAAAAAGGTTAAAGTAAAACCGGTTTTAGGCTTTTATTTTAGAGGCTTGTCGACAATTTTAAATCTAGTTCCAGCATTTCTATTACATGATTGGATTTTCGGGCGTGATAGGTATCAAATAGAGATTGGCTTTCAATATGGTTTGGCTACATGTGCGGTTGTTTCATCAAATAGTGTGAAATCAAAACACTATGTATGGATGCATGGTTATGATGAGGGGCTACATCTTAAAGAATATTATAAAAAAGCCGATAGAGTAGTTTGTGTATCAAAGCAAAATGCAGATAGACTCTTTAAGGAATTGCAATGTGCAGTGCCTGTGGAGTATTGCTACAATCCTATCGATAATAATGTGGTGTGTAAACTTGGAGAAGAAAAAATAGACTTGGCAATTCCGAAGGAATTACTTTTTATCTCTGTTGGAAGACATTCTGAAGAAAAGGGTTACTTACGATTGTTAAAGATTGTAGAACGTTTAATGAATGAAGGTTACACATTTAAACTATGGCTTATTGGAGATGGACCACAACATGGCGAATTAGTGAAATATTCGCAAGAGCGTGGACTGGAGAAGGTTGTAGTATTTATGGGAGCGCAGAAGAACCCACATAAATTTACCTCAAAAGCAGATTTATTTGTATGCTCCTCATATGCAGAAGGTTTTAGCACCGCTTGTTCAGAGGCTATAATGTTAGGGGTTCCTGTCCTGACGACCTCCGTGAGTGGTGGAAAAGAGATTATTGATACTGCAAAAAGCGGTATGTTAGTTGGTATGAGTGACGAAGACCTATATGAGGGCATGAAGTACGTTATTGAAAATCAAAAACAAGTTGAAGAATGGAAAGAGAGGCTAGTGGATACAAAACATAAATTTTCTGCTTCTGAGAGAATTTCTCGGTTACTTGCTGTCTTGGAATTATCGAAAAATGGGTAACGATGGATGCTTAGAGGTCCCCTTTATTTGGCGGTCGTTATTGATAAAATTTTAGTCAGGAGCTCATAATCTATTTTATAGTTTTTAATTGAAAAACTTATAACATAAAAATAGCAGATATAAGTTGTTGGATATTGATACACCTTATGACAGGGTCATTGGATTATGTTGATAGGGCTGTAGAGTAGGAGGTCGAAATATTGATTAAAGAGAAGTGTATAGATGATTTGACAATCGATAATAAATCAGAAGGACAGGTGCCGCGTTCTGCCATTATCCTTGCTGCAGGGTTCGGTCTACGAATGATTCCGATAAATATTGATAGACCGAAAGCCTTATTGTCCATCAATGGTGAAAGGGTTATTGAACGCCTCATCAGACAATTACGAGAAGCTGGGGTGGAGTCTATAACAGTTGTTGTAGGCTATATGAAAGATGAGTTAACCTACTTAAAGGAGAAGTATGATGTCACCTTGGTAGAAAATGCAGATTATTGTGATAGTAATAATTTGTACTCTCTTTTCTTGGTCTCAGAGAAAATTTCTAATACTTTTATTCTACCTAGCGATATTTGGTGTAGAACAAATCCGTTTCTATCGGATGAAACGGACTCTTACTATATGATCTATGAGGATGGGGAAAGCCATAAGAAGGAATACTGGGATGCCATGACTGGTATTGCTTATATTGATCATAAAGATGGGGTAAAACTTAGACAATTACTGCATGCCATAGCAGAGAGTGAGTTGGCGAAAACAGCATTTTGGGAAGAAGCTCTTTATGACAGTCAGTCATTGTGGATTCGCCCCAAAATTGTCCCCTTGGATAGTATTAGGCAAATCAATACTTTTGAGGATTTAAGAGAGTTAGATAGTCATTCAGAACATCTACAGTCAGAGGCTATTGATATTATCTGTCAAACTTTGCAGGTGGAAACAAAAGATATCAGTGGAATAACTGCTTTGAAAAAAGGAATGACTAACCGTTCCTTTCTATTTTCTTGTGGAAATAAAAAGTACATCATGCGCATTCCCGGAGAAGGAACAGATTTGTTGATAAATCGGCAACAGGAGTTCTCTGTCTATCGAACTCTGGGTGGTGCCAATATATGTGACGAAATTATTTACATTAATCCAGAGAAAGGCTACAAGATTACGAAATTTATTGAAAATGCAAGAAGTTGTGACTTAAATAATCGGCTTGACTTAGAAAAGTGCATGTCAAAGTTGCGAGAATTTCATACATTAGAACTTCAGGTCAATCATGATTTTGATATTTTTGAGCAAATTGATTTTTATGAAACTTTATTAGATGGAGCTAAATCTATATACAGTGATTATGAACAGATTAAAAAACGAGTCTTCAGCCTTGCGGCCTATATTGATAAACATACAGATAGAAAAGTCTTGACCCATATCGATGCTGTTCCAGATAATTTTTTGATTTACTCTGAGGATGGAGTAGAAGAAATTCGTTTGATTGATTGGGAATACGCAGGTATGCAAGATCCACATGTAGATATAGCCATGTTTTGTATCTATTCTCTCTATAACAAGGAACAAATTGATGAGTTGATAGATATTTATTTCAGGAATTGTTGCCCTACAGAAATTCGTATCAAGATATATTGCTATATTGCTGCTTGTGGCTTACTTTGGAGCAACTGGTGTGAGTACAAGCGAAGTTTGGGAGTTGATTTTGGTGAGTATGCTGCTAGACAATATAAATATGCTAAAGAGTTCAGTTTAGTTTTGGAGAACAATAGTATCGTGGAGGAAGTATGACATCTAAAGTAAAAGGAACAGTTCAAGGTTTACTGTCCGGTATGTTTTGGGGTTTGGATACAGCTTTAAATGGGGTTGTTTTAACTTTAGCTCCCTTTATTTTAACAGATAATCGGCTTGTTTCGGGAGCACTTCTTTTAGCATTTTTCCATGATTTCATTTCTGCATTATTACTGACTGTAGGAATGGGAGTCAGAGGGGAACTGAAAGGACTTGTAAGTTTGTTGAGGAAGAGAAGTGCCCATTTTGTTATACTAGCTGCTCTATTTGCTGGCCCATTAGGGATGCGTAGTTATTTGATAGCTGTTGATTTAATTGGTTCGAGTTTAACAGCGACCATTTCTGCAATGTATCCAGCTGTAGCTGCTGTTTTAGGTGCAGTTTTCCTAAAGGACTATTTAAACAAGAGAGGTTGGTTTGGCTTAGCTTTGACTATCTTAGCAATTATTATTTTAGGCTACACCAATTTATCATCCTTTAATAGTCTTTTTTGGGGTGTTTTAGCTGCTTTACTATGCGTATTTGGTTGGGCTTCAGAAAGTGTAATCACTGCCTATGGGATGAAAGAAGATATTTCCCCCAAACAAGCCTTATTAATTCGTCAATGGACTTCCAGTCTAGCATACTTAATGTTCATGTCTTTTGAAGGGCAGATAGTATATAGTTTATCTCAAGTTGTGACTTCGGCAAGTATGCTGCTACTTGTTGCCTTAGCTACTATTGGTACCCTATCTTACCTTTGTTACTATTCAGCTATTGACACGATTGGTCCTGTCAAAGCTACAGGACTCAATGTTACCTATTCCATTTGGACAGTTGTTTTTTCTATCTTTTTATTAGGTGGATTTGTGGACATCAGACTAATTATTTGTGGAATTTTGATTATTGTCGGATCCTCACTTGTAATAAAAAGCTAGTTTTAGAAAGGAAAAAATATGCGTGCAATAATTTTAGCTGCTGGAATGGGTACACGACTTCGTCCCTTAACATTGACCACTCCCAAGTCATTAATTAAAGTAGGGGGAGAAACCCTTATTGAAAGGCAAATTAAATTTCTGAGAGAGGCTTGCGTTAATGAAATTATTGTAGTGACGGGGTATCTTTCCGAGAAATTTCAATTTCTAGAGGATAAATATGATATAAAGTTGGTATATAATGACAAATATGATGTTTATAATAATTTTTATACCATGTATTTAGTTCGTGAATATCTTAGTGAGGCTTATGTTATTGATGCTGACAATTATCTTCATGAGAATTTTCTGCAAAATACAATGAGAGACTCTACCTATTTCAGTGCCTATAAGACTAATTTTAAAGATGAATGGCTTCTAAAATGCAATTCTGATAATTTGGTTGAGGAAATCGTAATAGCGAGTGGGAATGGTTTTATTTTATCCGGTGTTTCTTTTTGGACAAAAGAGGCTGGAGAAATACTCCGTGAGATTTTGGAAGAGGAAATTAATAAAGAAGGTTTTGGTGATTTATATTGGGACAATCTGGTTAAAGATAACCTTTCCAAAATCAAGGTAGTTAAGCAAGAAATTTCCAGTACGGCTAGTTTTGAAATTGACAACCTTGATGATTTGGAAAAATTAGAAAACTACCTCTCAACGACTGAAGTGTAGATATAATGTTATTTGTATAGGGAAGTCACAATGGTGCTATGTATAAAAATCTGTTAAAAAGCTTAACCATTACATCCCAATAACTAGATATTTTGCAATGCTCACTTCCTTCTCCTAGACTATTCCTACCAAATGGGATGGAGTGAGAACAGTTACCTGGTTATTGGGCGGTTACGATGAATGGTAATTAGCCCAAAACCTACCTAGCTATAGGGAAAATTCTGGATGAAAAAGAGACCACATGCTAATTTCTGGTTTTAAAGATGAATCAAGCTTTACATTGAGGGTTAGGCTTATAAATTTCTCAGCAAAAAAACTCAAAAATCCTTGACAGACAAGTATGTAAGCGTTATAATATAGGCGTATAATATTATACCAGACTAATAAATGTAAAACAGGGTACCCGCAAAAGAGTGAATAATCATTCGCTTTTTTGTGGTGTTTTTTTATGCCTGAGAATAATGAAAAATGTAGGAAGAGGAGGCTGAGATGAGGTTTAAAATTGAGGTGGATTTGCAAGGTGTGAGTTTAAAACTTCCATTGAATTATCAGGAGGTTATTCAGGGCATTATCTATCACGCCCTGCCTGAGGAAGCTGCGAATGAAGCTCATCGGCAAGAAAAGGGGGTCAGAAAAATGCCTCTATTTACTTTTAGTTCCTTGCGCGGAAACTATAAGGTAAATAGGGAGCAAAGAGTCATTTATTTTGATACTTTGTATTTTTATGTATCTTGTTTAGATGATTATTTGGGATTTTCCTTGGTGACGAATTTATTCAAGGGAATAACCATTTTTAGTCATCGGTTTCCGTGTCAGATTACTTCTTTGCCAGATTATCAAGGTGGAAACTGGATTGAGCTTTTGTCGCCAGTAACGGTGCATAAGACAGAACTGGGTACAAAGAAAACCATCTACTTTGAACCCAATACAATGGAGTTCACCTCAGCTATTTACCAGAACCTTAAGAGGAAGTATCAGTATTACTATGGTGAGGAGTATGAGGGGCCATTTTCCCTTTCGGCCACTCCAGCTAGTGTCAAGAAATCAATTATCACCTACAAGGGAACCAATATCAGGGCTTATAGTGGCCGCTTCCACTTGGTGGCGTCCCCTGAAGCAATGACCTTACTTTACAATATCGGTCTTGGTGAAAAAAATGCCCAAGGCTTTGGAATGTTTCGAATGGAGGACTCAAATGAATAAGGGGATTTTGATAGCATTTTTGGGAGCCAATCGGCCTAGGCCTGATGATGTAAAAAAAGTTGCAGAAATTGAAAAAGGTCTATTTGGTTATAGTGAATCTGGCTATTTTGATGCTGGTATCACATCTCCTCAACCTGATGATACTGTGCTTTCTAAATTCACATTTAATTATTATCTAACAAAAAATGATGGACAGACTATTGAAATTGAGAAGGTATTCCTAGTAGGTACTGTCACTTCTTCTTGGGATGAAGTTTATAGATACTATGCCTTGAAGCAATATTCATTTGACTATGATAGATATCGTGATATTTATAAAAAGGCCTCTAGTAATCGTTTGTCTGACAATGAGTTGGCGGAAAGTCTGAATCCAGCTGCATCCTACTTCAAGAAGCCCTTCATCCCTGTCATCATTGAGTCAGGGCGTACAGATGATGAAGTAAGAGAATCTTTTTTTATCATCAAAGATAAACTTGTAGAGGGAGCAAGCCATCTTTTCAAAGATGGTAACAGAGATAATCGTATTGTGTGTGATATTACCAACGGATTTCGTTCGATTCCTATCTACACCTATATGCTCTCTAATTATCTATCTAAAGTTTTGAAATGGCAGGCCCAGTTTGAGATATTCTATGGAATGTTTGAAGATAAAACATATCCTAATAAAACACCAGTGGTCAATCTGGCCAGTGTAGATCGGTTGCTACAGTGGGTCAGTGCAGCTAATGAATTTCAAGCATATGGCAGTGTGAAGACTTTATTGGAACTTTTGAAAAAGGAAGAGTATCGAGACTTAATAGAGGTATTTTCACAATTTGAATATGGAACCAGCCATAATAATCTCTATCATATTTATCATGCAACTCTTGAGCTGGATAAATATAATTACAAATCCATTACTCAGCCTGAAATCCGTTTAATCATGGAGGAAATTGCTACTGACTTGCGGGAGCAATTCGCCGACTCTTTAAATTTAAAAGGCACTGTTCTTGAAAAAATTGCCTATTTCCAGTTTGACTTAGCGAAATGGTTTATTCGACAGGGGCGCATTGGGCAAGCAACTGTAACCATGCAGGAGACCATGACCACTCTCTTTATCTGTCTGCTTGATAATACCAAGTCCTTGGATGAAGCCTTTCATCATAAAAATCGAGATGCTGTTCGTAGTGTCGTATGCTTCAAAAATCTTGTCTTTACAGGTGATTTAGGGCAACTTATTAAACATTCTAAGAAAAATATAGATGGGCAAAAAGGGACCATTCGAAATATCTTTTCACATTGTGTTTATAGTAAGAGAGAAGGCGATATGGCAGATATTTTGAATAAGGAGAAGGAGTGGCTTTTCAAATGCCAGGAGCTGTTATCCGAAGTCTTTAAAGAAGAAACAAAGGACGATATCCGCCAGCAGCTGATAAGTCAAGCTAAAACACTAAAGGTGAAGAACGGTAAAGATGGTAAAGAAGACTACAAAGTGAAAGATTTTAAAGAATGGTTTGCTATCAACTGATTTCATGAGGAGGGCTAATATGCCGATTGTTAAGAGAATATGCAACTTTACAGAATTTGTTACAGCGGTGAATGATTTAGAGAAAGATACCTATCGTCAACGTTATGTCTTTAGGGGAGAGCCTCGGTATGATGGTTTTAAAAAGTGGGAGTTGACTCCCAAAATTTTCAGGAAAAATACAGGAGGAAATGGAGAGGAGCGAGTATATCGTGAGAGTGCCCTAGTGGATGCGGTTGTCAGTCGTTACCCAGGCATTTTTAAGGATTGCAAGAGTAATTTGGAAATTCTACTCCTCATGCAACATTACGGGCTGCCAACACGATTGTTGGATGTCAGTTTCAACCCTTATATAGCCTTGTTTTTTGCCTTTTCATCAAAGTCATCCGAAAGCACTCACTATGTGTATATCATCGATACCGAGAAGATAGCTATTGAAAACAGTAAAGATGAGAAAGAGCCTGTTGAAACGAAAAAAATTCCCAATACAGGCTGGTTGGCTCAAAAGAATGTTTTTGATAATACTTTAGCGGTCATTTCAGCCCTATCTCGTTTGACAAAAGAAGAGCAAGG
Source organism: uncultured Streptococcus sp. (assembly GCA_945864085.1). Lineage (GTDB taxonomy): Bacteria > Bacillota > Bacilli > Lactobacillales > Streptococcaceae > Streptococcus. The sequence continues at coordinate 44,919 of CAMBAD010000002.1, read as the reverse complement.
AGAATTACAGGAGTTGAAGAAGGGCTATGAAGCTATGAAGAAGAGTTTAGCAGCCTTTGTGGAGAGCCAATCAATAGTTGCTTCATCTTCTGGAATTACGGTTTCTGATTTTGTAAAAATGAATATTAAGCCTGATCAGGAGGCTTTGGATTTTCTCAATAATTATAAGATTATGCAACGAGCTTTCTACGCAGTTACAGAATCGCCAGAAAATTATAAGGAAATCTATATGGGGATACTTTATGAAGTTATCGAAAATTCTTCTATTCTACAAACCTTGGTCAATAAAATTAAATACTATCATCCTGGATTTGATCAAACTATTATCTTTGAAGATATGAATAATGATTACATTGTTCGACCACACTTCTCCAATGACCGTATTAAAAATCAAAATGGTGGTTTCCTATTGCTCAATGCCTTGGATGATACCCACCATGTAAATGAAGAGTACATCAAGGAAGTCTGGGAGATTAAGTTTGAAACCACAGATTATGACACAAAGCTAGAAGAGTGGAAGACCCATCTTCGCTACATGGGTATAGACCAGAATTTTATTTATCCTGAATTAGAGAAATTTATCCATGAAGATTATCTGGAGGTTCTTTCAGAGGAAAAGAGGCAGGAGGAGAGCAAATGACAGACAAGCAATATATTGCAATTTACGACATTAGTGGGATTCAGAGTTTTATCTTTGCGACCAACAAACTGCGAGAGATGGCAGGAGGCTCAGAGATTGTACACCGAGCATTATTTGAATTCATTCCAGAAAAGCTCGGTTATGGAGAATCCTCATGGCAGGATGAAAAGTTCTTGAATGTGAGTGATGGTGGAAGGCAAGGAAACATTATTTATATCGGTGGAGGCAATGCCCTTGTATTATTTAAAAATAAGGCAACCTATAAAACCGTCACGATTGATTTACAAAAAGAAATCTTTGAGCTTTCAGGAGGAGGTATTCGACTTTGTCATGCAGCGATTGAAGCACCAGATCTAGATGGAAACGGAAGTTTTGTTGATGACATTCAGAGACCTCTCATGCAAGAACTGACTCTCTATAAGCAAAAGAAACCTCCCATCCAGACAGTGCGTGGCTTTGCCTTTGGAGCACAAGATACGGAAACGCAGGAACCGCTGATTTGTGTGGCTAAAAAAGGTGAACAAGTGTGGCGTTCTGAAAAAGAATCTTCAGCTTCCTCGGTATTGTATGCAAGTTATAGTCGCTATAAAAAAGATCAGATCTTTTATGAATCAAAAAACAAGGAAAAGTCACCAGATTCAATCAAGCAATATTTTGCTGATAATTTTGAACAATTCCGTGATAAGGATGAAAAAAGTTTTGTGGCTGTTGTCCATATTGATGGAAATACCATGGGAAAACAGATTATCAATTTTGCTAATGGATTAAAAGCTACCCCTTTGACTAATCAGTTAATTAAAATGAGAAGTTTATCCAAAGAAATTGCTTCTGTCTATACAAATAGTTTAAAAGAAACAGTAAATGAAATTTTTAAAAATGAGATTGCTAATATGAAGAAAAACTCAGGAAATGGAACCATTCCTTATCGAGAAATTCTGGCAGATGGGGATGACATTACCATTATTATCAAGGCTAATAAAGCCCTGCAATTTTGTGAAACATTTGTTAAGAAATTGGAGGAAGAAAAGAAGCTGGAAAACTATTCAATATTGCAGGATTTTCATCTTTCTGTCGGCATTGGTATCGCCTTCGTGCATGATAAGTTTCCATTTAGTACGGCCTATGATATAGCAGAGCAACTATGTAAAAATGCAAAGAAAAGAGGATTGGAGTATCCAATTCCTGCAAATTCTACTGGTCATTCTCTAACTCTGACTTATTCCAGTATGGACTTCCAAATTGTGAAGAGTGGTATGACGACGGATGTGAAGACATTCCGAGAAAATAATTATATCCTGCCAGATGGGAAGCAACTTCACGTTAGGCCCTACATTTATAACTCGGGGGATTATGCTCATCAACATCTTATTGATACTTATAAAGAATTAAGTAAGATTTCAAAAAATAAATTGAGAGACCTGTACTATGCCTACAGCTGTAACGAGTCGGAAGTTGACTATGTTATCCAGATGATTAAAGCACGGACAAGGGTAGAATTAGAAGCATGGGAAAAAATAGATAATTGTAACTTTGCAAGATATTTTGATGTATTAGATATCTTTGACTACTATGACGGAGGTAGTGCATGAAAGTAGCAACAATAAAAATAGCAACATTAAAAATTAGACTCCAGTCGGACATGTGTTGCGGAACAGGAACTGGGGATGGTGTTCGGTTTGATATTTTGTCGACTTATGATGAAGATGGTCTACCATATATTCCAGCAAAGCGGATCAAGGGATTACTGAGAGAGCAGATGGAATTCCTCAGTAACTGTGGGTATTTGAATTGGTCTAAGATTGATACACTTTTTGGAAATGGTAGTCAGGCTGGCAGTATCACCGTCAGTAATGCACATATCCAAAATGCAGACTCAATAAAACGAGCCTTGAACCAATATTTTTTGAAGGATGGTATCTATACCCCTGCGACAGTGCAAAACGTCTATACTGTGGCCCGACATGCTACAGCGATTGAAAAGGGAGTGGCAAAGGATAAAAGTTTGAGGACGATTGGAGCAGTACCAAAGGGAACAATTTTTCAAGCTCAGATTAGTTACCCACAAGACGCAGAGAGAAATATAGAACGTGCGGTCAGTTTGTTAAACCAAATCGGTCTTAGTCGGACTCGAGGATTTGGAGAGGTTGTTTGTAGTCTTGAAAATGTTCCAGTCGCCCCTGGTCAAGATTTGGATAAGGATAAGAGTTACACAACCAACAAGCTTGTATATAAGATTACCTTGGAAACTGATATGGTGTCAGACAAGGACTATATTGCTGGTACAGCATTACAGGGGTGGTTTGCAGGTCGCATTCCCCCAGAACAGAAAGAACAGATACAAACCTTGCTGACAAAGGTAAGGTTTGGCAATGCGTATCCCTTTGTAGAGGGGCAGATATATTATCCTCTGCCACATAGTTTTATTACAGCAAAGAATGAAACAAGACTGAGTTCACAAGCAGATGGTTTCCAGCGTGAGGCGGGGACACAGTATGTCAAAAAATCAGGCTATGTCTGGCTGGATAGAAATAAAAAGGAGTACAGAGAGTACCGTGTCCAGAAGGGGATTAGCTATCATGTGACCACAAAGGGGCAGAATGACCTATTTACGCTCCCAATATTGAAGGCTGGGCAGACCTTTGCAGGTCATATTTATGTTGCTGATACTGCACTTTGGCAACAGTTGTTACCGATTGTTTCTGAGCGTTCTCAACAAATTCGTCTGGGAGCGTCGTCAGGAATCCAGTTTGGCCAGTGTCGACTGGAATTTTCTTCTCCAGAAATAAGTGACCAGTCAAAGCAGGATGGTGAGACTGACTGGGTAGTTACCTTTTTATCTGATACTGTTCTTTATGATGAAAAAGGATTAAATACTTTAAACTTGGATACCTTGAGAGCTCGTGTCTTGGAATTGTTTACAAACGGTAAAATTGAGGAGTCAGGAATTTACACAGCAACAGAGTTAACAGGTGGCTACAATGGGAAGTGGAAAATGCCGCGTCGTCGCTACTATGCTTTTGCCAAGGGGACTCAGGTCTGTGTGAGTGGTGGTAGTCCGATACAAAAGGAAGGCTTTATTGGTTTTCTTCAAGAAGAGGGTTATGGTCAGTATCGAATCGAACCGAGGGGTGTAGAAAGTTATAGTCTACAAGATGGAACAGGTGGTTCAACAACTGCTTCTGACACAAATGGTGAAGATTCCCCAGAAGTACGGAGTATAGTTCAGGCGATTCATAGGAATCACCTGTTACAAAAATTAGAGGTTGGAGCCTATCAATTATTCTCTTTAGAATCAACGATACTAAACGGCATTAGTAGTTCCTCCATGCTCCGTTTGACTGGTCTTTACCAGTCATTACAAGCTAGAGATTCAAAAGATTCCCTCTGTAAGGAAAAAGTAAAAGCATTTTATTCTACCGATAGAGAAGTGTCGCATTATCCGACAAGGGAAGAACTGGTTTGTGAGCAGATTGTGAACAGTTTTGATAATGTTTGTAATGAAAATGAGAAACTGGTAAATGAAAAAGAAAATTACTTCTTACACTATTTTCAATATATCCTGACAGCAATTAAACTTTGGTATAAGGGGAAAAAAGATGACGAATAGTAAACGATATTTGTGTATTAGTCGCTTGCGGGCTGAGTCGCCCTTTATGATTGGTAATGGCGAGGATACCTACTCTGATAAGGATTTGTTGGTTGACCACAAGGGAGAAGTGTTTATCCCAGGTACTAGCTTGGCAGGTGTTTGTCGTGCCTACCTTGAGAGTAAGTGGCCTCAAGATAAAGTGGATAAGATTTTTGGAAGTGGCAAGGTAGGCAAGATTTCCAGTCTGGATAAGCAGAGTAAAGTTATCTTTTACGATAGTTTTTTGATTTGGGATAGCAAGAGACGAATTCGGGATTCAGTGAGTCTAACAAATAAAGTAGCTGAGGATAATCATAAATTTGACTTTGAAATTGTAGAGGCAGGTGCAGAGTTTGCTTTTCGTATAGAATTTCGTATTGACGATGATAAGGACGAAGAGCAGTTAGTTAATGATTGCATTCAAACATTAGTAAACGGTTTTAATCAGGGAGAAATCCGTATCGGTGGAAAAACCAATAGAGGCTATGGTTATTTTAAACTCATATTTTCCGACAAAAAAGAAGGCTTACAAAGACGTAAATTTAACCTAAAAAAAATAGAGGCTACGAAGCCTAAGAAAAATAAATCAAAGAATAAACAGGGGAAAAAGTCATCTTCGACTAGACCTGATGACAACGAGTTGAAAGATTATATTTTTGTACATAGTCAGTGGGCAGACTTCAGGCTGTGGAAAGATACTAAGAAATTGGAGAAATTTAAACAGGGTTGGACAACCTTTGAGCCTCAAAATAAGCCCAATAAATCACTCTATTCCCACACCCTCCAACTGAAAAGTTTCCTCTTTATTCGTGACTACGGCATTCAACAGAGTAAGGGACAAGCTGAGATTACTGCTGGTCCTCTGAAGAATGGTCGTGGTCAGGTGGTCATTCCTGGAACTAGCTGGGCTGGGGTTTTCCGTCAACAAATGAAACGGATAGTAGATTCGCTTGATGTGGCTGTGCTATTTTTTATATTCCCTGAATTCTGCAGCAATGATGATAAATTTGATTCAGATGGCTTTATCCGCCAACTATTTGGCTTTGTTGATAAGGCAAGCAAGGCAGCTCAGGCTTCACAGATTGCCTTCAGAGAAAGTGTGTTCAACGAGAAAGAGATTGCAGAGATAGTCCGAACTCGTACAGCAGTTGATCGCTTTACTGGTGGTGCTTCAAACGGTCTACTCTTTAGCAATATGCTAGCCTACCGAAAAGGGAATAAAACCACTTGTCAGTTGGAAATTCAGTTGGCTAATCCTTTGATATTTAACGGAAATGCGGTGGATAGCAATCAGAAAAAATTTATCTCCAGTCTGTTAGAAAGTTGTATTCAAGATTTGGAAGAGGGCTACTTGGCTATTGGCGGTCAGACCGCAGTTGGTGGAGGAATGTTTGAAAAAGGAGGTAGCAATGGCTGAGATGTTTAAAACAATAAAAAGTAAGGATGAACCAATCAGTCGTAGTGAGTCTATTGAGCTCTCAGACTACAAGTATGCAGTTTGTTATTGGAGCGATGGTGTAGAGATTGTTTCCTGCGAAGAAATGCAGTTGCCTACAAGTCGGGAAAATGCTTTTCTACTAGAAGTGAGAGCCTTTGATACAAACAAGGAACTCTATTTAACTAGATTACCAGATGGAAATTATATCGGGCGTGTTAGAATGGATGAAAAAGGCGATACAGAATTGCTAATCTATGAGGAATATCATAAAGTTTGGGGTGATCCTGCGAAAAATCAGGTGTCCGAAACCAATACCCTTCTTAGTGAGGATAGGGGAATTGAACTGACTTTGCCCATTGAGGTTGAAAAAGGCAAGACGGCCTTTATACAAGTAAGGAATTATTTTAGCAAAGAGGGTGGGGATTTGAAACTTATTGACTGGCGATTTGTCACATTTAAAATTATGGAAGCCAAACCCTACCAAGATAGTGAGTAGTAAGGAGAAGTTATATGACAGATTTTATCAATCCCTATACTTTTTTACCTATTAGTGACGATAAGCCAGCTCGTGAAAATCTAGTTCGAGGAAAATTGACAGGGAAAATTACCTGTACTTTAACCATCGAAAAACCGACTTTCATTCCCAATACCAGTGGTCAGTTTACCTTTACAAGTGATGGAAAAACTTGTAAGGCAGAGGAATTTTTCTCTTATGATGATCTTTCTAATCAAACTGGTTCTCTTCCAGATCAGGCACCCACAGAGCCTAGAATTCCCGGTAGTGAAATCCGTGGCATGATTCGGAATGTTTATGAGCAGCTAACAAATTCTTGTTTATCAGTGATTGATAGAAAGAATTTGACTCACATGCGTACAACTTTGCCCAAAAAGCCTGCCTTATGGGATATGAAAGAAAATAAACTGTATTCTTGTGAAAAGGCTTTGCTTTATACTCATAAAGGCAGGGAAGTAGATAAAACAGAAGATGATACTGAGGTAAGGTTTTATTCTAAAGACGAGTTGAAGCATGGAAAGTTTTTTTCAACCAGCAAGGTCTACATTCAAACGCAAAAGAAAAAAAACAAAGATGGAAAGACAGGTTCAGTAAATGTTGTAATAGACATGAAGAAAGAGGAAAAAGATGGCTATGAAGAGGGCTATTTGCTAATCGGTGAAAAATTTAGTGATAGAAAGAAATACGATGGGGTATTTTATAAGCAAGGTCAAGAACTGTGCTCTCTAAATGACGGAGATATTGAGCGGTTCGAATTTCTTCTCAACACATATCTGAAAAATGCTAAACCTGAAAAAGAATCTATGGGTCATTCAGATTATGTAAATAGTTACTATGCTATTAAGAACCAAGTAAGAGAGGAGAAAGCGGCAAGTTTGCTGCCAGTTTACTATACAACTGTAAATAATAACTGCTACCTATCACCAGCCTGCATTACTCGTGAGGTTTTTCATCACACAATTTCAGACATACTCAGAGAAGGGCATGAAGTGCATCAGCCCTGTGATGGTGAAAATGATGAATGGTGTCCTGCCTGTCGTCTATTCGGAAAGATTGGTCAAGATGGTAAGGGGAAAGCGTTGGCTTCTAGGTTAAGATTTTGTGATAGTGACGTGATTCAGAATCCAACATTTGAGAATCCGACCATCCTACCTATTCTTGGAACACCTCATTATTCTGCGACAGAGTTTTACCTCCGCGAGCCGGATGGTAAAAATGCACGCATATGGAATTATGACTACTACATTAGCGGTCAGGCAAATGATGGAGTAAAAGATTCGGATAGAAAAGAATGGATTCCGAAACTTGCTGGACGAAAGGTTTACTGGCATGGTCAAGACAGACCAGATGAAGAGAAAGAAAAGCTGAATATGACCAGCAAGGTAAGGTGTTTGGAGGGTGGAAGTTGTCAGTTTGATATTTATTATGAAGATTTGACAGATGATGAACTTGAGTGGCTAATAATATGTCTGGAATTGGAGGAGAATGCTCGCCATCGAATTGGTAGAGGGAAACCATTTGGAATGGGCGTTGTCAAGATTAAAGTTGATGGTGTAAAAGTTCTCAAATACTATTTAGATAACGGCGAGATAAAAAGAGAAAAGAGTTCAAAATCGATCTCTGTTTCCGATGAGAAGAAGAAAGCTTTAGCCTCAATTAGTGCTTATATGACGCCTTTGACAGAAGAGGAGAAGAGGATTGTGGCTTATCCGAAAATTGATGATAATTCTGAAGGTTTTAGTTGGTTTTCTAAAAATAAGACACAAATGAACAAACCTTATATCAAAGAAGTGTTAGCTCCGTATCCACAAAAGGGAACCATTAAAGGAAAGGAATAAACTTTAGACATCCGCTTTTCTTTTCTACATTCTGCGAGTAGGAGGGCTGAGAGTTTGCAATTAGATATTGCGGATATTTTCAATCCTATCTTGGTTGACCGAACGATTTTTGCTTTGATTAATCGTCAGGAAACTCGCTTGGAGAAGCATTTTGAAGAGGTTGAGATTAATCATGAAACTGGTGTTTATCTTAACGCGGCTGGTAAGCGGATTTTCCTGAGAGCCCTAAAGGAAAAGTTGCGTACGGTTATCACAGTTCATGAGCGGAAACTCCGTTACAGTGATGTCATGCGAGCGGAAGTGTATAAACTGAATACATTTTTGAGGGAAGGCACTGCCTACAAGGGCTATCGCTACACAACTTAGTGGGGTCGAACGGAAATTGGTCGTCAAAATTGGTCGTTTTGGGGTCAAAATCCGTTCGATGATTTTTATGGTTTTTCAAAGCCTCCAAAAGCCCGCCACAAAGGCATTTCCTAAAAAGGGGTTGAACGGAAAAAACCTTGAAAAACCTTAAAAAATCTGCTATACTAAGCCTAAACAGAGGACAAACCCTTGTCAAATCTGTTATTGCATGAACCCTATAAGGAATTGAAACGGGCAGCCCGATTAAAGGCCTTCCAGTAATAGCCTTCCATTGCATGAACCCTATAAGGAATTGAAACATTTATATAAAAACCAACTTCTCCCAAGCCATAAAGCGTCGCGGCGAATTGCATGAACCCTATAAGGAATTGGGAGTGCTACCGAACCCCAATGATCAGGTTCGTCGCAGCACCCCCGCACAGCTTCGACTGTCTGAGGGGCAGTTGAAGGTTGGAAATAGAACAAACGCAGTTTGTCACCCCAGGTTTTAGACAAGTCGCAGACGCCGACTAAAGCCAGCCAACCACTGCGTCAAACTGTTTTGGAAGATTGTGATTAAAATGTGGAACCTATAAGGAATTGAAACAGGCCCGAAGTACGGACAAACCAGCTTAACGCTGATTTTGCATTACATGAACCCTATAAGGAATTGAAACTTAGGAGCGATAAAGGATTTAGAAGTCAGACCAGAAATTGCATGAACCACACAAGAAAAAGCTCTAATAAACGAGGCTGGACAGATGAACCAACCTCGTTTTTACATACAAAAAAGCAAAGTTGCAGGACTCAAGTCCAGCTCCACTTCTCATCCTCAATCACAGGACAGGGGCTCAGGATTTCAGTCTGGATATTGGCACGACACGGCTGCGGTCTCGATGCTCGCAGTCTATCACCCTGTAGAAGGCGGTTGCGCCTTACTCCGCATTCTTTTCAACCTCTCTCGGCCAATACAGAGCGGACAAGCATACAAAAAAAGCCATCAAATAAAATTGATGACTTCTTTTATACCGAAACTAATTCTCGAATTTCTATTAAAATAGGAGTGGGCTGGTTGAAACAAGCTACTACACATGGCGTTAGAAAGTAGAAAGGAAGAAACCTGTTTCAACGCAGTATCGGTTCAAGCAAGGATAGTCCCACTCCCAGTTCTCATTTTAGCACGAATGGGCAAAATATACCAGTATTTACACAATTATTTCTATATTTTATGACAGAAAAATAGCAGAGCTGTCAGCCAGTCGCATTTATCAGCTTGTTTTGGGGTCAGTAGCCAGCGGAGTTTTTTCCTTCAGGATAGCCTGATAGGCGTACACACGAGCCGCGTAGTAATAGGGCCAAACATAGAGCCCCGTCAAATCGAAGGTCAAGATTCCCAGAATAAACCAGCCAATAAATCGAAGATCCAGCACAAATTGCTTGAACTTATAGCCTTTCATAAGCCTGCGGCTAGAACGGATAATGGCCAGGGCGCCAGGATAGCGATCCTGTTCCAAGCTATCAAATAAAATCAGTTCCACCTGTGCATAGGCATAGACCTGAGGGATGTAGATTGCAAGCCCCACAAACAAGAGGCCCAGCCCGACGAGGAAGCCCAAAGTTAGTAAGAACAGGCTGTTTGGCGGTAACTGGCCAGAAAATTGACCATCTGCACCTAGCGCAAGATTATTGAACCAGACGATGGAACCCAAAATCAGAAGCGGGCCGACATAGAGCAAGAGGCTCCACAGAAATAGGAAGAATTTCTTTGCCAAAAAGGTAAACAAAATATGCTTGAACTGCGGGTGATGGAAAATGCTCACCGCACTACCGACTCCCCAGTTAAGGGCTGTTTGTTTGATTAGCCGCACAATAGTCCAGAGAATAGACAAGTGGAGCAGGCCCGTCAATAATCCATACAAGAAAGGAAAGAGCATGCTGCTGAGCAAGTAGCTTAGATGGAGGTCGACATCGCCAGATAGGATGAGTTCATAAATTGTTTGACGGCTGGTTGAAACAAGCTGCACAAAGGCAGATACAAAAACTGGAATCAGGGCAATCTGAAAGACACCAGGGGTCTTTCGCAGGAACTGCTGCGCTTTTTCAACAATGCTGGAAATAGTAAACATAGATAGGTTCTCCTTGGACCTATTGTAACATGATTCTAGGTGACAAGAAAGCCTTTTTTTGATAGACTAGGTAGGTTAGAGGCCAAGCTATGGTCAAAAAATAGGATTCCTAGGACTGTTTTTCCTAGTGGGAGGTAACTATGACGGATGTTCCAATCAAGTACCGCTTGATTAAGAAAGAAAAGTACACAGGTGCCCGCTTGGGGGAGATTATCACTCCTCATGGCACCTTTCCAACACCTATGTTTATGCCGGTAGGGACTCAGGCAACGGTCAAAACCATGTCGCCCGAAGAGTTGAAGGAAATGGGCTCAGGTATTATCCTGTCCAATACCTATCATCTCTGGCTTCGTCCAGGTGATGAATTGATTGCGCGGGCTGGCGGTTTGCACAAATTCATGAACTGGGACCAGCCAATCTTAACAGACTCGGGTGGTTTTCAGGTCTACTCGCTGGCTGATAGCCGCAACATTTCAGAAGAAGGGGTGACCTTCAAGAACCACCTCAACGGCAGCAAGATGTTCTTGTCACCTGAGAAGGCTATTTCCATTCAAAACAATCTGGGCTCAGACATCATGATGAGTTTTGATGAGTGTCCGCAGTTCTATCAGCCTTATGATTATGTTAAAAAATCCATCGAACGAACCAGTCGTTGGGCAGAACGTGGACTCAAGGCCCACCGCCGTCCGCATGACCAAGGATTATTTGGAATCGTGCAGGGGGCTGGTTTTGAAGACCTCCGTCGCCAATCTGCTCAGGACTTGGTCAGCATGGATTTCCCAGGCTACTCTATCGGTGGTCTGGCTGTTGGTGAAACCCATGACGAAATGAATGCGGTGCTGGATTTTACCACCCCACTCTTACCAGAAAACAAGCCGCGCTATCTGATGGGAGTCGGAGCGCCAGACAGTCTCATTGACGCCGTGATTCGTGGTGTAGATATGTTTGACTGTGTGCTTCCGACCCGTATCGCCCGTAACGGTACCTGTATGACCAGTCAGGGACGCTTGGTGGTGAAGAATGCTCAATTTGCAGAGGATTTTACGCCGCTTGACCATGACTGTGATTGCTATACATGTAAGCATTATACGCGTGCCTACCTCCGTCACCTGCTCAAGGCAGATGAAACCTTTGGTATTCGCCTGACCAGCTACCACAATCTTTATTTCCTTATCAATTTGATGAAACAAGTTCGTCAGGCCATCATGGATGACAATTTGCTGGAATTCCGTCAGGATTTTATGGAGCGTTATGGCTACGGAAAAAATGGGCGGAATTTCTAATTCTAGGTGAGCTACTCAATCAAAATCAATCAGCCAACCTCCAAAAGATTGGGAACCTTTGGAGGCTGGAAATAGAGCGAATAAAAACGTTACAGTCGTAGAAGTCAGGTTCTAAGACATGAATTTCTGATAGTTGCTCCGCTCTTCTAGCCCCAACCTTTTAACCTTATTTTTGTCAGATATCCTAGGCTGCAGGCCAGTTTCGGGGAATTATAGTCATTTGAATTATCTTTGATGCATCGTCACTTTCGACTTGCCGTACTCTAGTACAGCCTGCGCCTCAGTTCCTTGTCTGAAAGCTAATTCATTCGACTATATGTCCTCCATCAACTCAGGGCAGTGGGATGTGGTGTTCCAAACAGTAAAAGGCTTAAGACCAAGATTTCTGGTTTTAAGCCTTTTTCGGTGGGAGCAATTTGTATATCTGTGCTAAAAATCAACCCGTTCCTATCTTATTTCCAGTCCGCCAATATTTTTTGATGATAGTGGCGGAGGGTGCCGACTTTTTGGAGGAGAAAGTTAGCGGCTAAGCCGACCAGAAGACCAGAGAGAATTCCGCTAAAGGAAAGGATGGGAAGATAGTTGAGGACATAAAATGACCGAGCAATACTGGCAAAGACCAGTAACTGCCCGACATTGTGCATCATGCCTCCTAAGATAGAAATGCCGATAGGACTGACCCGCTTTGGTCCCAGCTGCTTGGCTGCCAACATGGTTACATAGCTCAGGGTCACACCAGCAAAACTATAGAGAAAGGTGGAGAAAGTTCCGCCCAAAAATGTAGAAATTAGGAGACGAAGGCTGACCACCTTTACACTATCTTTGGCTGTCAGTGTAAAAATAGCGATAAGACTGACCAAGTTGCCCAGCCCCAATTTGGCACCTGGAGCAAAGGCAAAAGGTGTCGGAATAAGTCGCTCAATTAGGGAAATGACCACCGCCTGAGCGGCCAGCATGGTAATAAAATTTAAGGTTTGACGCTTCTGGTTCATACACACAACTTTCTAGGAATCTTAGTTATTATCATACTTTTTTTTTGCCTCACTTGCAAGTGCCTGAAGTGATACTACTAATTATTGAAAATAGCTTGAAAAATGAAACAACTTAGGATATAATAGCTTTATGTAAATTGTTTTAAATTTCACAAGGAGGTAAGATTGTGACGAAAAATATTGTGATTGTCGGTGCTGGTTACGCAGGGATTGCGGCAGCTCGACTATTAGGAAAGACCTTCAAAAAGGATCAGGATGTGACAGTTACCTTGATCGATAAGAACTCTTTCCATACGTATATGACAGAGCTGCACGAAGTGGCAGCTGGACGTGTGGAGGCAAGTGCGATCAAGTATGATCTGCAACGTATTTTCAAAAAATACCCGAAAGTCCAGTTGGTAACAGACAAGGTTGTTGAAATTGACTACGACAAGAAGCAAGTGGTCGCAGAGCACCAAACCTTGGACTTTGATTACCTGCTCCTTGCTATGGGGGGCGAAGCCAATGATTTTGGTGTCAAGGGTGTGAAAGAAAATGGCTTCACTCTCTGGTCTATCGAAGCGGCTGAGCGCTTGCACGAGCATATCATTGACGCTTGTTACCGCGCCATGCGCGAGCATGACGAAGCCAAGCGTCGCGCCCTGCTAACCTTCACAGTTATCGGTGCGGGCTTCACTGGTATTGAGATGATTGGTGAATTGATTGATTGGGTACCAATTTTGGCGCGTGAGTTCAAACTCAATCCGAAAGAATTCTCCCTCAAGGTCGTGGAAGCAACACCAACTATCTTGGCCATGGTGACTGAGAAGGAGCAAGTTAAGGCCCGTAAATACCTTGAGAAAAAAGGCGTTGAATTGGTACTGGGTGATGGTGTTGAAAGCATCCAGGAAGATAGCCTTACCTTGTCATCTGGCCGTCAAATTCCCACCTACACCTCCATCTGGACTGCTGGTGTTCAAGCCAATACAGATGCCAGTGACTTTGGCATTGAAAAAGCGCGTGCAGGTCGCCTGATTGCTAACGAATACATGGAGGCCAAAGGCAAGGACAATGTCTATGTAGCAGGTGACTTGGTTTACTTTGAAGAATCTGAAGGCAAGCCAACACCGCAAATTGTCCAAGCAGCAGAGCAAACAGGACATACTGCGGCCTGCAACATTATTGCAGCGATTAAGGGTGGCGAAAAACACCGCTATAAAGGGAAGTACGATGGCTTTATGGTATCTATCGGAGCACGCTACGGTGTCGCCTTCCTGATGGATAAATACCACCTGTCAGGTTTCATGGCCATGGCTGTCAAACACATGGTCAACCTCCTATACTTCTTCACCATTCGTAGCTTCTTCTACATGGGCTCTTATGTCCGTCATGAGTTCTTTGATATTCAGAACAAACGGAATATCTTTGGCGGTCACACATCAGGCAAAGGAAACCTCCTCTGGTCTGTGCCAATGCGTGTTCTCTACGGTTCTGTGTGGCTTTATGAAGGTGTGAAAAAAGCCTTTGGCTTGTTTGGAACAACATCATGGTTCGGTGATCAGGTTGTCTTCCCATTCCCTTGGCTGGCAGATCCAGTGTCTGGAGCCTCTGCCGCTGAAGCTGTTTCAAGTGCCTCACAAGCTGCAACTGCAGCAGCAGAAGTAGCAGAGCCAATCTTTGGCCTAAGCTACGCCTACGGGGAAACACCGATGGCAGTGCTTGATCAAATGCCTGATTGGTTTGCAACCATCATGGAATTTATGATGCCAAACCAAGAAATGGCTCTCTTTATGCAAAAGTTCATGACCGTTGCGGAAATTGGTATCGGTTTAGCCTTGATTGCTGGTGCCTTTGTATGGCTTGTATCTGCAGCAACAGTTGCCTTGGTAGTCATGTTTAGCTTGTCAGGCATGTTCTATTGGGTCAATATCTGGTTCATCCCAGCAGCGATTTCTCTGATGAACGGTGCGGGTCGAGCCTTTGGTTTGGACTACTGGATTATGCCATGGTTAGGTCGTTTCCTTGATAAGAAGATTTATGGGAAACCCAAGCACATTTACCGTATCAAGGATAAAAAATAAAGGAAATTTAAAAGGTTAGTGGTACATCAAATTTGGAATGCCTACCCTGACATTAAGAGGGGGCTAGAAGAGGTTAAATCCATCATCCTATCTGAAATGATGGTCCTGCATCCAGCAGTTAAATCAAAGATTGTTGAATATGTTGAGGCACCAGGAAAATACCTGCGTGCTGGCCTCTGCCTGCTCTTTGCGCAAATGACAGAGGGACAGGTCAGTCCTTCCAAGCTTTACTTTGCCGCCCATCTGGAGGTCCTGCACCTAGCAACCCTCATTCATGACGATGTGATTGATGGGGCAGATAAGAGACGCGGTGTGGAGGCTGCCCACCAGCAGTTTTCAAATCGCATCGCTATCTATACTGGCGATTACCTTCTTGCCTACTCGGGTCGTTTGTTGGGAAAAGGGCTGCGCTTGCAAGAATTGTCGCAGGATGATTTGAAGTTAGGCAATGACAAACTCATGGAGACCATTCTGCGTGGAGAATTGGCCCAGCTAATTCATCAGTTTGATACAGAGATGACCATGAAAGCCTACCTCAAGCAAATCCAAGGGAAAACAGCCTTCCTCTTCGGACTTGCCTGCCAACTGGGCAGCTTTTATCCAGGCCAATCTCAACTGGAAAGCCATCTAGCCTTCCGAGTCGGTCAGGCACTTGGCATGGCCTTTCAGATACGGGATGATCTGATTGATTTTCAGCTGGATGTGCATGAATCTGGCAAGCCTCGCTTGCAGGATATTCAAAATGGCATTTATACCGCTCCGCTCTTGTTTGCCATGAAAGAGGATGAGACGATTCGTCACGATTTGCAGGTCTATATCCAAGGTCCAACTGCGGAAGGCCTAGAGGACTTGGCCAAGAAGATTTTTGCTACGCAAGCCCTGGTAGAAACAGAAAGCTTGATAGCAGCCTATTTGAAAAAGATGACCAGTTTTCTGAATAGAATGCCTCAAGGGACACCGGGTCCGATTCAGGATTTGGTGGGAGCAATTTTTAGTCATTATTTTTAAAAAAGTACTAGACATTTTGATATATTAGGTATATCATTATAATAGAAAAACTATTTACTATACAATAAAGGAGTATTGTTATGAAATCTGTTAAAGTTGTTTTGAAAAGTTTGGTTGTCCTAGGTGCAGCCTTCACTTTGGTAGCTTGTGGTTCAAGCGGAAGTTCTTCATCAACAGCTTCATCATCATCTACTGCTGATACAGCTGTTTTGAAAGATGGTACCTACACAGCTGAGTCAGGTGTGGATGACTACGGTTACAAGATTGTTCACACATTGACTGTAAAAGATGGTAAAATTACCGAGTCAAACTTCGACTACGAAGCAGAGGACGGTAGCCTGAAATCAGCGAACGAAGAGTACAACAAGAACATGGAAGAAAAGGCTGGTATTTCTGCGGCTGAAGCGATTGAGACCCTCAATGCTGCTCTGGTAGAAAAACAAGATATTTCAGCAGTTGAGGTTGTGTCAGGAGCGACACACACATCTGAAGACTTCAAGAAGAGTACAGAAGCCCTTCTTGCTGCAGCTGCTGAAGGAAATACAGAAACTGTAAGCCTTGACTAATCAAGTCCACACAGAAAAGACACAGGAGCACGCGTTTGGCAACTGTGTCTTCTTATTTTAAGAGGGTGAAGCCATTGAAAAAAATAGTACGTTTGGTGTTTGTCGGAGTGCTGGCTATGTTGCTGGTAGCCTGTGGAAGCAAGCAGGCAGAAAGCCTGCCTGTGGTGAAAAGTCCTTTGACGCGTAGTGAAAGTTTGCTTCATACGGTTGTGCAACTGAGTATCTACCATGAAGATCAGGAAGAGACAATGGATGAGGCCGTTGCCTATATCAAGGAAATGGAGAGCCTGCTGTCAACCAACTTGGAAGGTTCAGATATTTATCGTATCAATCAGGCGGCTGGTAAGGAAGCGGTTGAGGTTGATGAACGGACATTTGAGGTGCTTGAGGCAGCCATTGCTATGAGTGAGGACAGTCAGGGGCTGTTTGATATTTCGATTGGTGCGGTCAGCAATCTGTGGAAAATTGGGTCTGAGGACGCCCGTAAGCCAAGTGATGAAGAAATCAAAGCAGCTCTGCCATTTATCAATTATAAGGACATTGAACTGGATGAGGAGAAGCAGACCGTCTTTATCAAGGAAGGGATGATGTTGGAGCTGGGAGCCATTTCCAAGGGCTATATTGCAGATAAGGTGCGGGAGTTGTTTGCCAGCAAGGGGATTACGACTGCCATTATCAATCTTGGCGGCAATGTAGTTGTCATGGGGGATTCCCCAACCACGCAAAATGGCTGGAATGTAGGGGTTCAAGATCCTGATCAGGTCCGTGGTGCAACGGTTGGTTCTGTCCCAGGCTCGCACGACTCAATTGTGACCTCTGGTATTTATGAACGCTATCTGGAGGTGGACGGTGTTAAGTATCACCACATCCTTGATCCGCAGACAGGCTATCCTGTGGAGAATGATATCTCAGGTGTGACGGTATTTTCAGTAACCTCCGTTCAAGGCGATGCCCTATCCACGACCCTCTTCCTACTAGGGGTAGAAAAAGGTCTTGATTTTATCAATCAGATTGATGGGGTGGAGGCTGTTTTTATTGATAAGGAACAAGGAGTACATCTGAGTGAGGGGCTGAAAGATCGTTTTGAATTAAGCAATGAGGAGTACCATCTTGTCAATGAATAAATCAACTACAGGGCTTACTCTGCCTGTATTTTTGGAATTTGTCGAAATCAAAACGAAGGTAGCTAGTGTTTTTCCCATGACCTTGGGTATTTTGTGGGCGGTATACCGCTATCAGGTTTTTAACTGGCTCAATACCTTTTTGTTTGTCCTAGCTGTTCTCAGCTTTGACATGTGTACGACTGCTATCAACAATAGCATGGATTATCACAAGGCCAAGGACGAGGCTTATCGGCAAGAGAGCAATGTCATTGGGAAATTTTCGCTGGATTTCCAGCAGATGATTGGGATTGTCTTGGGGCTCTTGGTCTTTTCTATCCTGATTTCCTTGCTACTGGTCTGGCGGACAAACTGGCTTCTCTTGCCCATGGGAATCCTCTGTTTTCTGATTGGTATTTTTTATACGTTTGGTCCGATTCCCTTGTCAAGGATGCCTTTGGGGGAAGCTTTTTCGGGCCTGACTATGGGCTTTGGTATTTTCTTTTTAGCAGTATTTATCCAGCAGCCAGATGTTCTGCTGGTTAGTCAGGTGACAGACCAGTGGCTGACTGTGCAAGTTTCCTGGACCAAGCTGTTAGAAGTAATCGTTATGTCCCTGCCCTTGGTGGCTCTTATTGCTAATATTATGTTGGCCAATAATACCTGTGATCTGGAAGAAGATATTCGCAATCATCGCTATACCTTGGTCTACTATATCGGTAAGCAAGCTGCCTTGAAACTGTATTTTGGCCTGGCCAGCCTGCCGTGGCTGCTCTGGTTTTTCTACTGCATTACTGGATTTCTGCCAATCTGGGCCTTGCTGGGCTTGGTAGGTATGGTGCCAGCCTATAGGAGTCTGCGGACCTACTTGAAAAAGCAAGTTAAGCGCGAAACCTTTATTGAGGCTGTGAAGAGTTTTGTCCTCTTTTCAGGGGTCTATGTCATCGTACTTATTCTAGCCATTATAGTCGTTTAGTTTTTCTTTTATTACTTCGTTAACTCGCTTTGCCGTACTCCAGTACTGCCTGTAGCTCGTTGCCTAGTACTAAAAGTAAACTAAAAGACTATATTTTCTAAATCCTAGGCTTTCTGCCGCCTATAAACTAAAAAAGGCTTAAAACCATGCTTCAAAGAATCTTGGTTTTAAGTCTTTTTCTGATGCGCATTTTATGTGTTTGGCCTTGCTTTCTAAAGTGGCAGGATGAGCTCTTCCTCTTCGTTGCCTTCTCCCCCAACTGATTTTATTTCAATGAGGAGATTGTGGGGGAGGCAGACAGATAGCTCTCCAGGCTGACTGATCCAGCCAGTCATCACCGCAATCTGGTCAGGGCTGTTGTCCTCCTTGACCCGAATGCGCTCACCGTCCACTTCGATGATGTTGTATTGCCCTTCGTTGGGATAGTAGGTCACTTCTTGGTGGGGGGTGTCTTGGGACAGCTCGAACTGGTCGACTACTTCGCCATTGACACGGACATAGGCAATCAGTTTGACCTGCTCGCTTGTTTCTGTCAATTTGACATAGGTCACTAAAGACGGTACAAAGGATAGCAGTAAGGCCAGGCTGATGAGGATATAATCAAATGGTTTTAATTGTTTCAGAATGGATTTGATTGTCATATACTCTCTATTTTATAGAAAAAATTCAGCTTTGTAAAATCTTGGCTTCGGCTCCTTTTTTCAGAAAATGATTCGTTCAGGAGAAATGTTCCGCTGAACCAGCCTGTCTGCAAGAGATTTTGAGAACTGTTTCAGGACTTTTGAGGAAAGTTCGTGCTAGTCAGCCTGTTCTTTTGGAAAAAATAGACGATAGAGGAGGGCTATGGCAAATCCAGCAGGAATGAGGAAGGAGAGTGGGTTGATATGTCCAAGCCAAATGCCTATAAAGTACGTCAAAGTCATAGCAAAAAGGGTAAGGACGGATCGAATGATAAAGTAGCGTTTTTCTTTTGCTGTTTTATAGGATTTGATAATCTGAATGGTAGGCAAGGTGAGGAAGAGCGAAACACTAATCGGCTCATTGACGACATAAGAATAGATGAAGAAGGCAGAAAATAGACTATAAAATAGAACGAAAAATCGACAGGTCTGTTTGGCTGAAAAGGGTTTGTTCTCGGTATAAACTCCTTTATTTTTCTGTCTCCAGTTTTTGAAGGTACGCAAATGCAGACAGGACTATGCTAGCAAATAGGCCCATCATACCGCCGAAGAGGAGGGATTTGACGTGGAAGAAGGAGTCCAGCAGGGGAAGCTGGAGGCTAAAGAGGTCTGCCAGACCAGCAAAAAGCGTGGAAAGCAGGGCAACTCCCAGTCCCCAGAGAAGTGGGTTCAGAGGCCGTCCCTGTCTTTCCTCAGGACTTAGTTCCTCTAGGTCATATTGGGGTAGGTCGGCATTGAGGGTCTGCATATTGATCACACCGAGCAGGATAAGGTTAAAGAGACCAACCACCATCGGATAGTAGCGAGCGATCTCCGCAGGATAGCGAATAGCTAGGAAGTAGGCAAGGGTATTTCCTAGGGCAAGGAAGTAGAAGTGGTAGACAAAGGCCAGGCCTCCAATCTGGTCTGCCTTGGTCCGCCGGTATTCGTCCAAGGGACCGCGAATACCGTAAAAGCGTCTAATCATAGTTTGGAGCCACTTGGGTTCTTCTTGGGCAATAGCAGAGCTGACAGCTAGTTTCTCTGCCTTTTTCATGCGCATGCGAAGAGTGATTTCGATATAAATGCCCATGAAAATACCGCCTAGACAGGCTGTTAGAAATTTTCGTAGGTCAAATAAATGATTGAGAGGATTGAATCCGTCCATCCAGGAACCGAAGACAAGAGCCCAAATGTACATGAAGGCAGTGAAATAGAGGGCAAATTTAATACTGGCTCCCTTGAGTTTTTTCTGCTCCAGGGCAGTCAATTCTTCAAAATCCAAACTGTCCAGTTGACTGTGGCGGAGTTTGAAGATCATGTAGGTACTGGTCGCTAGGTAACCTAGGAATAGGGCGACTGGATAGCCAAAGGCAACAAATTCTGGAAAGCGATTGGATAAGGCGATTGCCAATAAAGTGAGCAGGTTGGCGCCCCAAAAGAGCGGGATAAAGCAGGTATTTCCCATTCGGAAGGCTTCTTTTTTGCGAAATTCATCCAAGGGACCTGTAATGCCATAAAAGCGTTTGATGAGTTTGTCTTGAAAGGTTTCCTTTTTCATACGATACTCCTATTTATTTACGACGAAAAATGAGTGGCAGGTAAGATAATCCTAGGAAGTAGACAGTTCCAGCAATCAGCAATTGTAGCCAAAATTTTGCTTGGCTGATGGTGTGCAAGATTTCTGCTCCGCTATTGCCCCAAAGCTGAAAGAGGACAAAGAGCGGGATAAAAATAAGGGTAGAGATAAGAGCTTGACGTATATTCTTTTTCATGGGGTTCTTCCTTTCTAATCGTTCCAAAAGAGGCTATTGAGGTCGGTTTCTAGAGCCTTGGCTAGGTTGATACAGAGGTCTAGCGAGGGGTTGTACTTGTTATTTTCAATCATGTTGATGGTCTGCCTGGATACGCCGATGGCCTTGGCTAAATCCAGCTGGGAAATCCCCAGCAGTAGGCGATAATCTTTGACACGGTTCATGTGCCCTCCTTTCTGTGTCAATTATATCTGACACAATTGTCTAAAAAAATAGGGGAAGTTTCCCAGTGGGTGTCAATTATATCTGACATCTATTCACATTTTTATTATATACCTCTCTCCTAATCTTGTCAACTATATTTGACATATTTTTTGTAAAAAGTTTGCAACAATGTTTTGATTTAAAATGTGGTACAATAGAAAAGATATGACCAAGGAATTTAATCACACAACTGTCCTCTTGCATGAAACAGTGGACATGTTGGACATCAAGCCAAATGGAATTTATGTAGACGCGACACTGGGTGGGGCAGGTCACAGTGAGTACCTGCTCAGTCAGTTGACCGATGGAGGGCATCTCTATGCCTTTGATCAGGATCAGACGGCCATTGACCATGCCCACATTCGCCTCGCACCTTATATTGAAAAGGGGCAAGTGACCTTTATCAAGGATAATTTCCGCAATCTGAAGCTGCGCTTGGCTGCGCTTGGCGTGACAGAGATTGATGGAATTTGTTACGATTTGGGTGTGTCCAGTCCGCAGCTGGATGAGCGGGAGCGAGGCTTTTCCTATAAGCAGGACGCACCGCTGGATATGCGAATGAATCGTGAGGGAGAATTGACTGCCTACCATGTGGTCAATACCTACGATTACCATGATCTGGTGCGGATCTTCTTCAAGTACGGAGAAGACAAGTTTTCCAAGCAGATTGCCCGTAAAATCGAACAGGCGCGTGCGGTTAAGCCGATTGAGACCACAACCGAGTTGGCAGACATTATCAAATCCGCCAAACCAGCCAAGGAGCTGAAGAAAAAAGGCCATCCAGCCAAACAGATTTTCCAGGCCATTCGGATTGAGGTCAATGATGAATTGGGGGCGGCAGATGAATCCATCCAGCAGGCGATTGACTTGTTGGCTTTAGATGGTCGTATTTCAGTGATTACCTTCCATTCCCTCGAAGACCGTTTAACCAAGCAGTTGTTCAAGGAAGCGAGCAGCATTGACGTGCCAAAAGGCTTGCCCTTCATCCCAGATGACTTAAAAGCGCCGCTGGAATTGGTTAATCGCAAGCCCATTCTGCCCAGCAAAGAAGAACTCGAAGCAAATAACCGCTCGCATTCCGCCAAGTTGCGGGTTGCCAAGCGGGTACACAAGTAGGAGAAGCCTATGTTACAAGAAAGACCGAGAGATGCTACTGTCCGTGTCATTAGTGATAAAATCAAAACTTTTTCACGCGTGGAAAAAGCTTTCTATGCCAGCGTTGTCCTGTCTGGTTTGAGCCTAGCCATCGGCATTATCTTTATGCAGACCAGGCTCTTGCAGATTCGTTCTGATATGGCCAATATCAATCAGGAAATCAACCAAAAACAAGTTGAGATTGATGATGCCAAGCAGGCGGTCAATGAACTCATTCGCTCTGCGCGCTTGATGGAAATTGCAGAAAAAGCAGGCCTGACTTTTAACAATGATAATATTGGAGTAGCAGAATAATGCCCAAAAGAACGAATAAATTCTTGCGCTATATCTTGAAAAAACGCTATGTTCCGTCAAAAAATCGTCGGAGGGTGGGGCAAAGTCTCCTTTTTCTGACGGTTTTCGTCTTTTTCATTTTTTTGATTCACTTGGCGGTTATCATCGGAACGGATACGCGTTTTGGTGTTGATTTGTCAACAAATGCTGCGGCAGTTCACCAGCAAGAAGTGACTATTCAAGCCAAGCGTGGCACCATCTACGATAGGACAGGGATTCCGATTGCGGAGGATTCGACCACCTATACCGTCTATGCCATTATTGATAAAAAATATGTGTCTGAATCCAAAGAAATCCTCTACGTGCAGCATTCTCAGTTTAGTCAGGTAGCTGATATTTTCCATACCCACCTCGGTATGGAAACGACCTATGTTATGGAGCAGCTGACACAGCCAGACCTCAAGCAAGTTTACTTCGGAACTTTGGGAAAGGCCATTTCCTATAGCACCATGCAGGCCATCCAACAAGATATGGAAACGGCAGGTATTAAGGGAATTGCCTTCAATGCTAGTCCTGGTCGGATGTATCCAAACGGGAACTTTGCCTCTATCTTCCTCGGCTTAGCTAACCTAGTGGAAAATGAAGATGGTAGTCATAGTTTGCAAGGGATGAGTGGGATGGAGTATTATCTGGACGACATCCTAGCTGGACAAGACGGAAAAATCGTCTATGAGAAAGATAGTCAAGGACGAGTGTTGCCAGGAACGGAAGATGTTCAAGTTGAAACAGTGGACGGACAAGATGTTTACACCACTATTTCAGCAGACCTGCAACGGTCCTTGGAAACCAATATGAATACTTTCTTTGATACCGCCAGAGGTCGCTATGCCAATGCTACTTTAGTTTCGGCTAAGACAGGAGAAATTTTAGCAACGACGCAACGTCCCAGCTATGATTCAGACACTAAGGAAGGTTTGGGACAAGAGGGACTCCTAGAACGTTCGCTCCTTTACCAAGAAGCCTTTGAACCTGGTTCTACCATGAAGGTCTTGACAGTCGCATCAGCTATTGATAACGGTACTTTTGATCCAAATGCCTATTATACCAATAATGAGTATGTGATTGCCGATGCAAAAATCAATGACTGGACCCTCAATGCTGGGATGTCTGCCGTGACCTTGAACTACGCCCAAGGCTTCTCCCTGTCAAGTAACGTTGGTATGATCCTGCTCCAACAGCAGATGGGGGATGAGAAATGGTTGAATTACCTGACTAAATTCCGTTTTGGCTATCCAACACGTTTCGGTATGGGAGATGAGGCCCCTGGTTTGGTACCTGAAGACAATATCGTAACCATTGCCATGTCCACTTTCGGTCAGGGGATTTCTGCCAATCAGGCTCAGATGATTCGAAGTTTTACCTCTATTGCCAACAATGGAGTCATGTTGGAGCCGAAATTTATTTCTGCCCTCTATGATCCCAACACAGACTCAGCTCGTATTTCTGCTAAGGAAGAGGTGGGGAATCCTGTTTCAGAACAGGCGGCAGACGATACTCTTCGCTATATGATCAATGTCGGAACAGATCCTGTATTTGGAACTCTTTACTCTCATGATGTACAAGGTCCAGCTATCCAGGTGGAAGGGTATGATATTGCCATGAAATCAGGGTCTGCCGAAATTGCCAGTGAAGATGGCCAGGGTTATATTAAAGGAGCCTATATCAACTCGGTAGTGGCCATGATTCCTGCTGAGGATCCTGAGTTCATTATGTATGTGACCATTCGTCAGCCAGAAGTCTTGAGTGTTCTCTCTTGGGATACTATTATCAGTCCTACTTTGAAAGAAGCAATGTTATTGAAGGATAATCTCAATCTAGATGCACCTGCTCCGTCCTTGACTTATGTAGAAAAAGAAACAGACTACAAGTTACCAGATTTGATAGGGAAAGCTCCGGGTGAGTCGGCGGAAGAACTTCGCCGTTATATGGTCCAACCAGTTATTCTGGGCAATGGTGCTGAGATTAAGGAAGTTTCCTTAGAAAAAGATAGTTTGGTAGCACCTAATCAACAAGTCCTCTTGTTGACCAATAAGTTGGAAGATATGCCTGACCTATATGCCATAACAAAAGAAAATATGGATATCTTTGCCGAATGGACAGGTATTGAGGTAACCTACGAAGGTTCGGGCTCAAAAGTAGTCAAACAAAATGTTGAAGTAGGGACCAAATTGAATAAAATCAAGAAATTAACAGTTACATTAGGAGAATAATATGCAGTTTGCACTCATATCGGGACTGGTAGCCTTTTTGGCAACGGTTATCCTGATACCACGATTTATTACCTTTTATCAAGCCAAGCGCATCGAAGGGCAACAGATGCACGAGGATGTCAAGCAGCACCAGTTTAAGGCAGGAACACCGACCATGGGAGGGACAGTGTTTCTGGCTGTTTCCATCGTGGTCACCTTCTTGACCGCTCTGCTATCACGCTTGATGACTGGCGGTGTCCTAGCCATCCTCTTTATCCTGGCCCTCTATGGCTTGGTCGGTTTTTTGGATGATTTTTTGAAAATCTTCCGTAAAATCAATGAAGGTCTGAATCCCAAGCAGAAACTTGCCTTACAAATTCTAGGAGGAATTGTTTTCTATTTTGTCCATGTAAAAGGGGCAGGTGGCGGTGAGCTGAATGTATTTGGTCACCTCATCAATCTTGGCCCGCTCTACATTTTATTTGTCCTGTTTTGGCTGGTTGGTTTTTCCAACGCGGTCAATCTGACAGATGGCATTGATGGCCTTGCTTCCATCTCTGTTGTTATCAGTTTGTTGGCTTATTCTGTGATTGCGTTTAATGAGCGAAAATTTGACATTCTCTTGGTTTGTGTGACCATGATTGGTGGCTTGCTCGGTTTCTTTGTTTACAATCGAAAGCCAGCTAAAATCTTCATGGGTGATGTAGGAAGTTTGGCGCTGGGTGGTATGCTAGCTACCATTTCCATCGCCCTTCGCCAAGAATGGACCCTCCTTCTCATTGGTTTGGTCTATGTTATTGAAACATCGTCTGTCATGTTGCAGGTTTCTTATTTCAAATATACGAAAAAACGCTTTGGGGAAGGTCGCCGTATCTTCCGCATGACCCCCTTCCATCACCACTTGGAATTGGGGGGGCTGACAGGGAAGGCTGAAAAATGGAGCGAGTGGAAAGTTGACTTTTTCCTTTGGGGAATCGGACTTGTCATGAGTCTATTGACCCTGGCCATTCTTTATCTATAAGAATTTCAGAAACAGCAGAAATGCTGTTTTTTTACCTTGACAAATATGGTCGGGGGGGGGGTAAAATAATAAATAATAGAAGAAATCAGTTGCGGAGGACAAAAATGGAACAATTCAATCAAGAACAGCTCTATGGAGTCGTTCTTCAGACAATGACCGCTGCCAGCCAGCTTCCAATGGTTAAGGTAAATAGGGAAGAATTTTTGAAAAACCGATTTAAGGATAGTCCTTATCTAGATAAGATTTTGGCAGATGGACCAACAGCGGTGTACAGTGTAGCGGCTTTACGAAAAGAGGCAGATAAGATTATCACAGATATGACCACCAAGACTTCTCTGATTTCTTTTGCGGCCGGTTTACCGGGCAATCCATTCACAGCGGTAGCAGCAGGAACCGCAGATATTGCTCAGTATTTTGGTTTTGCCTTGAATTTATCGCAGCAAATTGCCTATCTTTTTGGCGAAGATGAGTTATTTGTCGGCCAAGGGAAGGAAATTTCAGAGGAAGTTCAAATTCGTGTCATCGCCTATATTGGTGTCATGTTTGGAGCGGGCGGTTCGGCTGTTCTCTTGAACAAAGTATCAAAAACAGTAGGGGCCAATATAGGCAAAAAAGTTGCAGCATAAGCCTTGACTAAAACCGCTTGGTACCCTCTGGTCAAAAAAGTGGCTGCGGTGATAGGGGTGAAAATCACCAAAAAGACTGTTGAAAAGACCATTGCCAATGCAGTCCCTATTTTGGGAGGATTGATTTCAGGGGGCTTGACCTATTTTACCTTCCAGCCCATGGGAGGGATGTTGGCAGATACCTTTGTGAAAAAATTAAATGGTGAGTTTGATGGTGAACTTGAACTGAATGAAGCCTTTAAAGCAAGTTTGGCAGAAGAAAAAGAACTGGGAATTATTGAAGCGGAGTTCACAGCAGCGAACGAGGAATAGTTTAGGGCGGACATCCGTCCTTTTTGCTTGTCCATTCAAATCGTGCTATAATAGAGGACAGCACAACTAAAGAGGAAACTATGAAATTTACAGATATGAAATTAAAGCCCTACATTCAAGAGGCTTTGAAAGAAATTCACTTTGTCCAGCCGACAGAGGTGCAGGAAAAATTGATTCCTGTTGTTTTGTCAGGTCGGGACTTGATTGGGGAGTCAAAGACAGGTTCTGGGAAGACCCACACATTTTTGATTCCTATTTTTCAAAAACTAAACGAGGAATTAGACCAAGTACAGGCAGTTATTACTGCGCCTTCGCGTGAATTGGCGACCCAGATTTACCAAGCGGCCCGTCAGTTGGCTAGTCATTCGGAGCTTGAAGTCCGCGTGTCCAATTATGTAGGTGGAACGGATAAGAACCGTCAGATTGACAAGCTCCAAGCTGGTCAGCCCCATATTGTGGTGGGAACACCAGGTCGTATCTATGACTTGGTCAAATCAGGCGATCTGGCGATTCATAAGGCAAAGATTTTTGTGGTGGACGAGGCAGATATGACCTTGGACATGGGCTTCTTAGAAACGGTGGATAAGATTGCAGGCAGTCTGCCAAAAGACTTGCAGTTTATGGTCTTCTCAGCGACCATTCCGCAAAAACTCCAGCCATTTTTGAAAAAATACTTGTCCAATCCAGTTATGGAGCAAATCAAGACCCACACAGTGATTTCAGATACCATTGAAAACTGGCTGATTTCAACCAAGGGTCGAGATAAGAATGCGCAAATCTTGGAAGTGACCAAACTGATGCAGCCTTATCTGGCCATGATTTTTGTCAACACCAAGACACGCGCAGATGAATTGCACAGCTATCTGACAGCGAACGGTTTGCGTGTCGCAAAGATTCATGGAGATATTCCGCCTCGTGAGCGAAAACGCATTATGAACCAAGTGAAGAACTTGGACTACCAATACATCGTGGCAACAGATTTGGCTGCGCGTGGTATTGATATCGAAGGCGTCAGCCATATTATCAATGACGCTATTCCGCAGGACCTGTCCTTCTTTGTCCACCGTGTTGGACGGACGGGACGCAACGGTCTGTCAGGTATTGCCATTACCCTCTATCAGCCAAGTGATGACGCGGATATTCGCGAGTTGGAAAAACTCAATATCAAATTCCTACCCAAAGAAATGAAAAATGGGGAATTTGTTGATACCTATGACCGCGACCGTCGTATTCAGCGAGAGAAATCCCATGAAAAACTGGATTTGGAAATGCTGGGGCTGGTCAAGAAGAAAAAGAAAAAAGTCAAGCCAGGCTATAAGAAAAAAATCAAGTGGGCGGTGGATGAAAAACGCCGCAAAACCAAGCGGGTTGAAGCGCGGGCTAAAGGACGTGCGGATCGGAAGGCCAAACACCAAACCTTTTAGGAGAGACACAGAATATGTTGCAAAATATATTGAGTTTTTACATACAGGGCTTGCTATTAGCAGCCCTAACGGTGGTTTTTTGCAGTTTGACTTGGTTTATCTTGCGTGCGGCCAAGGGCGTGGATAAGACGCATAAAGAGAGACAGGATTTCCTATTTGACCTATTGATGATCAATGTGATGACCATTCCCATTGTAGCTTTCGGAATAGTAGGAATCTTGCTGATGTTAAAAGCATAGAAGGATGTGTATATGTACGATACAGTTGTGATTGGAGCAGGTCCTGCTGGGATGACTGCGGCCCTTTATGCAGGACGTAGTAACCTCAAGGTGGCCCTGCTAGAGCGCGGTATTTACGGTGGGCAGATGAACAATACTGCCGAGATTGAGAATTATCCAGGTTATGACCATATTTCAGGTCCTGCCTTGGCTGAGAAGATGTTTGAGCCTCTGGAAAAATTTGGAGTGGATCATATTTTTGGTAACTTGGTGCGTATCGAAGAAGACGGGCTTATCAAGAAAGTGATTACTGAAGATGAGGTGTTGGAAACTAGGACTGTTATTCTAGCCATGGGAGCCAAACACCGTCTACTGGGAGTTCCAGGTGAAGACACCTACAATAGTCGCGGAGTATCTTATTGTGCGGTCTGTGACGGTGCCTTCTTCCGTGGTCAAAAACTCCTGGTTGTTGGGGGTGGCGATTCAGCGGTAGAAGAGGCTCTTTTCCTGACCCAGTTTGCTGAGTCTGTGACTATTGTCCACCGTCGTGACCAACTCCGTGCCCAGAAAATCATCCAAGACCGTGCCTTTGCTAACGAGAAAATCAATTTTATCTGGGATAGTGTGGTCGAAGAAATCAAGGGCGATGACTTGCGGGTACAAAGCGTGGTTATCAAGAATGTCAAGACAGAAGAAATCAATGAACTTGATTTTGGCGGTGTCTTTGTTTATGTTGGCCTGGATCCAATGACCGATTCTGTGGCCGATTTGGGTATTACAGATGAAGCTGGTTGGGTTGTGACCAATGAAAAAATGGAGACTGGCAGGACAGGTATTTATGCCATTGGCGATATTCGTCAAAACCAGCTCCGCCAAATTGCGACCGCGGTGGGAAATGGTGCAGTTGCTGGTCAGGAAGTTTACAACTACATCACAGAACTGGCTGAATAGGGGAAAATTATGTTTCATATTTATGATATTCAGAAAAATCCAGATGGAATTTCCTTTGAGAAAACCTTGGATTTACAGGAAGAATTGCAGGCCCGCAATAGTGAAATTCTAGCTTTATCTCCGGTAGAGGTGACTGGAAATGTTCGTTTTGAATCAGGTTTCTTTTTCTTGGATTACCGGATGACCTACGCTATTACCCTGGCTTCAAGCCGCTCGCTTCAACCTGTTATCTTACAGGAGGTTCAAGAGGTCAATGAACTCTTTGTTGCCAGTGAAGCAGCCCTCAAGGAGCAAGATTTGATTGATGAGGACCTGGTTTTGGTGGTGGAAGAAGAGCGCATTGTTTTGGAGGAAAGTGTGGCAGATAATATTTTGCTCAATATCCCTCTCAAGGTTTTGACTCCAGACGAAGAGGCAGGAAATGATTTGCCGTCAGGTCAGGCTTGGTCCTTGATGACAGAAGAAGATTTCCACCAGAAGGCGCAGGAGAAGAAGGAGGCCAACAGTCCCTTTGCTCAACTACAAGGATTGTTTGAAGACGAGGACTAATCTGGGTAGTTTGGATGGTTAAATTATCAGAAAATTCTTGTCAATTTCTGGTTTTCAGTGTATAATGAAAGAGATACTAACTAGAGGAGTAAACTAATGACAAAAGCAAATTTTGGTGTTGTAGGAATGGCTGTTATGGGCCGCAACCTTGCACTTAACGTGGAATCACGTGGTTATTCAGTAGCGATTTATAACCGCTCTGCTGACAAAACAGAAGATGTTATCGCAAGCAACCCAGGTAAAAACTTGGTGCCAAGCTACGATGTAGAAAGCTTTGTGGCTTCTA
The DNA here is from genome assembly GCA_945864085.1 of uncultured Streptococcus sp. Classification (GTDB taxonomy): domain Bacteria; phylum Bacillota; class Bacilli; order Lactobacillales; family Streptococcaceae; genus Streptococcus. Next base: position 14,664 of record CAMBAD010000002.1, on the reverse strand, counting down.
TCGAAAAACCACGTCGTATCATGCTCATGGTTCAAGCTGGACCTGGTACAGATGCGACAATTCAGGCATTGTTGCCACACTTGGATGAAGGGGACATCTTGATTGACGGTGGAAACACCTTCTACGAAGACACCATCCGCCGTTCTGCTGAGTTGGCTAACTCAGGTATCAACTTCATCGGAACAGGTGTATCTGGTGGTGAAAAAGGTGCCCTTGAAGGCCCATCCATCATGCCAGGTGGTCAAAAAGAAGCCTATGAATTGGTGGCAGATGTCTTGGAAGAAATTTCTGCAAAAGCTCCAGAAGATGGCGCACCATGTGTCACTTACATTGGCCCAGACGGCGCAGGTCACTATGTGAAAATGGTCCACAATGGTATCGAGTATGGTGATATGCAGTTGATTGCCGAGTCATATGACCTCATGCAACACCTGCTTGGCTTGTCTGTTGAGGAAATGGCAGACATCTTTACTGAGTGGAACAAGGGTGAGTTGGATAGCTATCTGATTGAAATCACAGCAGACATCCTGAAACGCAAGGACGACCAAGGTCAAGATGGCCCAGTTGTGGACTACATCCTGGACGCTGCAGGAAACAAGGGTACTGGAAAATGGACCAGCCAATCTTCACTTGACTTAGGTGTGCCATTGTCATTGATTACGGAATCCGTATTTGCCCGCTATATCTCAACTTACAAAGAAGAGCGCGTGGCAGCAAGCAAGGTCCTTCCAAAACCAGCACCGTTTGCTTATGAAGGCGACAAGGCTGAATTGGTAGAAAAAATCCGTCAAGCCCTCTACTTCTCAAAAATCATGTCCTACGCACAAGGTTTTGCTCAGTTGCGTGTAGCTTCTAAAGAAAACAACTGGAACCTGCCATTTGGCGACATCGCTAAAATCTGGCGTGCAGGATGTATCATCCGTGCTCGTTTCTTGCAAAAAATCACAGATGCCTACGGACGTGATGAAGACCTGGCAAACTTGCTCTTGGATGAATACTTCCTTGATGTAACAGCCAAGTACCAACAAGCTGTCCGTGATGTCGTTGCTTTGGCAGTGCAGGCAGGTGTACCTGTGCCAACCTTCTCAGCAGCCATCACCTACTTCGATAGCTACCGTGCTGAAAATCTACCAGCCAACCTAATCCAGGCCCAACGTGACTACTTCGGCGCCCACACTTACAACCGTAAAGACAAAGAAGGTGTCTTCCATTACGACTGGTATAGCGAATCAAAATAGAAATAGACGGGCGTGCAAGCGCCCTTCTTTCTAGTCATAGCAGGATTCCTAACCCGTTTAAAACATAGAAAAGAATGAACAATGGCTAAGAAAATTTTGATCGCTGGAAGAGAGCGTAATCTCTCGCATTTTGTTTCCATGGAATTGCAGAAAAAGGACTACCTTGTTGACTATGCTTCAACAGGTCATGAGGCCTTATCTCTGGCTCATGAAACGGACTTTGACTTAATTTTAATGAGTTTTCAGTTATCAGATATGTCCAGCAAGGAATTGTCAAAGGAACTACTGGCAATCAAGCCAGCTAGTGTTATGATTGTGGCGATTGATTCTGCGGACGTGGCTCAATATGGCGAAGAAGTCCTTTCTTATGCGGTTTCTTATGTGGTGAAACCCTTTGTCATTAGTGATTTGGTTGAACAGATTACAGCGATTTTCCGTGGTCGAGATTTTATTGATACAAATTGCAAACAAGTACAGCTTCGTGCTGCCTACCGTGATTTAACGATTGATTTTCAAAATCGAACAGTCACACGGGGAGAAGAGCTGATTAACCTGACCCGTAGGGAATATGATTTGCTGGCTACCTTGATGAATAGTCCAGAGCCAGTCAGTCGTGAACAGCTCCTGGAACGTGTTTGGAAATACGAATCTGCCTCAGAAACCAATGTCGTTGATGTCTATATTCGTTATTTGCGTGGGAAACTGGATCTGCCAGGCAAGGAATCTTATATCAAGACAGTGCGTGGCGTTGGCTACGCAATGCGTGATTAGGAGAATGCAAGTATACCATAGAAATAAAAAGAGACGTGCGTCTTATCTACCGCCTCTTTTTATTTTTTGATGACAGCCATCAAGGCGATAATGATAGATTAGGAGAAAACATGCGCTCATCTTTTAAAGAAAAGGCACTATTGATTGCTTTAGCAGGAATTACCCTGCTATTGGTCTTAAATTGGTCTGACATTTATAGCATGCTTCAGATTTTATTAGGCAGCATGCACTCTCTCTTTATTGGAGGAATGCTTGCCTTTATTTTAAATGTGCCGATGAAAAAGCTGGAAGACCAGATTGAGAAAGTTTCATTTTTGAAAAAGTCTAAGCGTTCCTGGGCCATTCTAGGTGTCCTGGTTAGTTTTTCATTGATTGTGGCAGGCCTGGTTGTGATTGTATTGCCGACCCTGATGACAACTGTGTCAGAATTGGTTTCCGTTAGTCGGACTGCAATCCCTAATTCTGTTAATGCCCTGATAGCCTTCTTAGAATCGTCAGGTTTCTTGTCTGGTACGCTTGGTGATCAGATTAGCAGCCTTTTAGATCAGCTAAAAAATCTGACCTTCATTTCAAATATTGCAAGCACGATTCTGTCAGGCTTGGTCACAAATGTAACAGGTATTTTTTCAAATACAATGAGTTTGGTAATGGCCTTCTTCTTTACATTGGCCATCTTGACCAGCAAGGAGCACCTTCGTTCAATGCTTGGTCAGTTGATGGAGGCAACGCTGCCAGAAAAGACTGCCCGTATCATCGCTTATATCGGCGAGGTTATCGTTGATACTTATGATAAATTCTTGATGAGCCAGATTGTAGAAGCGGTGATTATTGGGACACTGGTCTTTGTCAGCTATTCTTTGTCAGGGATTCCCTATGCTAGCATGGCAGGGATTCTAGCTGGAGTGCTGTCCTTTGTGCCTTACATTGGTCCTTTTTCAGCTTGTTTAATCAGCGCCCTCTTTGTCGCTGTGCAGAATCCGCTTTTGGCCCTGTGGTCCATTGTCCTCTTCCAGCTCATTCAGCTGATTGAGGGGAATGTCATCTATCCTCGTGTTGTAGGGCAATCAGTGGGACTTCCTACCTTATTTACCTTGGCAGCGGCCCTGATTGGCGGTAATTTATTCGGTCTATTAGGAATGGTTTTTTTCACACCGATTTTTGCAGTTATCTACCGACTTGTAAAAGAATGGGTAAACAGCCGTTTGAAGACCAAACAAGCGCTTGAGACTGTAGGAGAGGGGGAATCTGAAGGCTAATCTTCAGATTTCCTCTTTTTCTATTTCAACGACTAGGAAACTGAAAAACAAGAACCTGTATTCACAAGTAAAGTGCTTTTGTGTAAGAGATCGTTTTTCGTTCATCAAGGCAGTTTTGGGGAGCGGGAAAGCACTCGACAGCCCCCTCACTTCCAAAATGACAGGTTCGGGCTTCTATGGTCACCTTGAGTTGTGTAATCCGCCTACTGTCAGCTTGTATTTCCCGCTTCAAAAGGTCACCCAGACCTTGAATTATGTAAGCTGCCTGGCGTCAACTTTTATCTCCCACTTCCAAAGGTCTCCCAGACCTTTGGAACCCCAGACTGTTTGAGGCTGGGCATTAAGTCCAAACTCGTTTATTAGAGTTCGCGATAACGCTTTGACGCAGTGGTTGATTGCTCCAACAATCTGGGAAATAGTTGGAGGTTGGAAATGAAACAAACGAAGTTTGTGTCAAAACAGTCCAGTGGAGTGGATTAAAACAGTCAGGGAAGTGACTGTTTTAACCCGAGCTAAAAAATATAAAAGCGAGGCTTGTTCGGGGGAGTGAAACAGTTCGGGGAACTGTTTCAGCTGGTCACCTTAAAACGAAAAAGTGACCATAGAAGCCTGAGCTTAGAAATGAAAAAAGCGAGGTAAAAGGTTGGAGATAAGATTTGCTTCGCAAATCTCAGCAATTCGTGTTCTACACTCCAAATCTGACCTCTACGACTGTTGCGAACAAGTTCGCCTCCTCTCCAACCTCCAACAGTCACTACTCTGACTGTTGGAGCAATCAACCGCTGTGCTGAGATATTGACGCGAACTCTGAGAAGTTGCTCTGGGCTTGAGTCCAGCTACAAAACCAAGGATGAGTAGCTGAAAATTGGCCTTAGATGGAAGTGTTGAACGGTGAATACAGGTTCTAAGATTTGTTCTAAGATTTGGCTCCAGTTTTGCGATGTTTTACTTTACAAGGACAGGGAGTTTTTGTATAATGTAAATTGTGTGTAATGGACGCACAAAAATACAGTTTATCCGCTGGGTTTAAAAGCACCTATGATTGACAAAGATAGGAGAATAAAATGAATCCATTGATCCAAAGTTTGACAGAAGGTCAACTTCGTACTGACATCCCTTCATTCCGCCCAGGTGACACTGTACGTGTTCACGCGAAGGTTGTCGAAGGAAGCCGCGAACGTATCCAGATTTTCGAGGGTGTTGTTATCTCTCGTAAAGGCCAAGGCATTTCAGAAATGTACACTGTACGTAAAATTTCTGGTGGTGTAGGTGTTGAACGTACCTTCCCAATCCACACTCCACGTGTTGATAAGATTGAAGTAGTACGTTACGGTAAAGTACGTCGTGCTAAATTGTACTACCTACGTGCATTGCAAGGTAAAGCAGCGCGTATCAAAGAAATCCGTCGTTAATCAAGATGTGAGGGCGCCTATCCAGCCGTATAAAAAGGGGAAGTTAGAGAACGAACTTCTAGGTTCGGTGAGCTATTTTTCCTTTTTACAGCTTTTTAGGTCGCACTCAGTTGCGGACGGTAAAAGGTATTCCGAACGGGAATGCCTTTTCTTGTTGCTCAAATGATATTGGGAGCCGTGATAAATGGTGTAGGAAACTGAGGCAAGATTCTGTTGGGGATTTCGGCAGAGGACTGGCAATAAGTCCTTGATAGAGGCTTTGCCCGTCCTCTATCAGCTACCGAATTTTTCTGCTTCTTTTCATTTGTCACTAACTATGGTAAACTAAAACTATTCAACTCAGGTCCGAGGAACATGTGGGCGGGAGCAAGAAGTGAACAAACCTGTATCTCAAGTTGTTGAACTAGGCTGCTTGAATCATTCCTTACACTAGGTAAAGGTGAGTGACGAGCTGTAGAGGGGTTATTTCATGGATTATTATGGCAACTGATGAGTGGTTTGAGAGGAGAGATGATGGGCATAATAAGAAAACTTTGGTGGTTTTTTAAGTTAGAGAAAAAAAGGTATTTGATTGGTATAGCTGCTCTTTGTTTGGTCAGTCTATTGAACCTGCTTCCTGCCTATATTATGGGGCAGGTCATTGATCAGATTGCTAGTCGGTCCCTCACTGGTCTGGGACTTTTATTTGGCGTAGGCGGATTAGTGCTTGCGGCACTGGCTATGTATGGCTTACGCTATATTTGGAGAATGAATATCCTAGCCACCTCTTATCATTTGGGAAAAATAATGCGGGCTCGCTTGTTTGAGCATTTTATGCAAATGTCTCCATCCTTTTTCCAAAAACACCGAACAGGGGATTTGATGGCCCATGCGACCAATGATATTAATGCCTTGACCAGGTTGGCAGGCGGAGGAGTGATGTCCTTTGTTGATGCGACGGTGACAGCCCTGGTCACGCTCTTTACGATGAGTTTTCTTATTTCCTGGAAGATGACGATCATTGCCATTCTTCCCTTGCCTTTTATGGCTATGACAACGAGTTTTTTAGGGCGCAGAACACATGAAAATTTCAAGGCCTCGCAGGCCGCCTTTTCTGAATTGAATAATAAGGTTCAAGAATCTGTAGCTGGTATCAAGGTGACCAAGTCCTTTGGTTATCAAGAGCAGGAAACAGCAGCTTTTCAGCAGGTCAATCAGGCTGCCTACAAGCAAAATCTCAAAACCATGCGCTATGATGCCTTGTTCAATCCTGCGGTTCTATTTTTTGTAGGTTTGTCCTATGTCTTGACCCTTCTTGTCGGTTCTCACTTTATTGCTCAAGGTCAGGTGACCTTGGGACAGCTAGTGACATTTATGACCTACCTGGACTTGCTGGTATGGCCCTTGATGGCCATTGGTTTTTTGTTTAATATTACGCAGAGGGGGGCGGTTTCTTATGACCGTATTCAGGGGCTTTTGGATATTCCTTCGGACGTGCAGGAGCCTTCTCAGCCTCTCCCAGCCCCCCGCAACGGGACGATTCGGTATGAGGTAGAATCGTTCGCCTATGAGACGATTCCTGTCTTGGAGGCCATTCAGTTTCAAATTGAAAAAGGGCAGACAATCGGTTTAGTCGGTCCGACAGGCGCAGGAAAAACCAGCCTCTTGAAACTCCTATTGCGTGAATATGATCTGGAACAAGGGCAACTATTGCTCAATCAGCAGAATATTAAACAGTATCGCCTGGCTGATTTGCGGGCCTTGATGGGCTATGTTCCTCAGGATCAGTTCCTCTTTGCGGCGACAATAGCTGAAAATATCAGTTTTGGAAATCCGACACTGACACTTCAACAAATCCAAGAAGTAGCCAAATTGGTACAGGTCTACGAAGATATTCAAGATATGCCAGAAGGCTTTGCAACCTTGGTTGGTGAAAAAGGGATTTCCTTGTCAGGAGGACAAAAACAGCGCCTGGCTATGGCGCGAGCAATGGTATTAAATCCTGAAATTTTAATCCTTGACGACTCACTCTCGGCAGTTGATGCCAAGACAGAACATGCCATTATTGAAAATATTAAGAAAAATCGTGTGGGCAAGACGACCATTATTACAGCCCATCGCTTGTCAGCAGTTGTCCATGCCGATTTGATTTTAGTCTTGGAGGATGGGAAAATAGCAGAGCGCGGCAATCATCAGGAATTATTAGAGCAAAAGGGATGGTATTACGAGACTTATATGCTTCAGCAGTTAGAAATGGAGGATGAAAATGAAGGCTAAAAACAAACAAGCAGGAGTTTTCTGGCGTCTCCTTTCCTATCTGAAGCCCTATCTTTTTCTGACGATTTCAGCCCTGACCTTCTTACTTCTAGCAACGGTTGTCCGTAGTGTGATTCCTCTCCTTGCTTCTTATTTTATTGATAACCATATCCGTAACCTTTCAGAAATGGGTCTTACCTTACTGGCTGCCTACTTTGGCCTCTACCTGCTTCAGATGATTTTGCAGTATGTTGGTGATATTTGGTTTGCTAAGGTTTCCTATAGCGTTGTTAGGGATATTCGCCGCGATGCCTTTGAAAAAATGGAGAAACTGGGGATGGCTTATTTTGACCAGACGCCCAGTGGCTCGATTGTTTCGCGGATTACCAATGATACTGAGAGTATTTCTGAGATGTTTTCAGGAATCTTATCCAGCTTTATTTCTGCCCTTTTTGTCATCGTGGTTACACTGTACACCATGTTTTCCCTCGATTGGAAATTGGCTACACTGATTGTTCTCTTTTTACCAATCATTTTTCTCCTAGTCAATCTCTATCGCAAGCAATCTGCGGTTGTCGTAGCCAAGACGAGAAGTCTGCTGAGTGCTATCAACAGCAAGCTGGCGGAGAGTATTGAGGGAATTCGGGTTATTCAAGCTTTTTCACAGGAACAGAGGCTTACAGATGAGTTCGAGTCCATCAATCAGGAGCACTTGGTTTATGCCAGTCGTTCGATGGCCTTAGACAGTCTATTTCTACGCCCCGCCCTGTCCTTGATCAAGCTTCTGGCGTATGCTGTGTTGTTGACTTATTTTGGCCTAGATTGGTCACAGGCTGGTATCTCTGCGGGTTTGATTTATGCCTTTATTCAGTATGTAAACCGTCTGTTTGATCCTCTGCTGGAAGTGACTCAGCATTTTTCTACGCTGCAAACATCAATGGTATCAGCTGGGCGGGTATTCATGCTGATGGATCAGACCGTTGATGAGCCCAAGCAAGATGAAAAGGGAGCTCTTATTGAGCGAGGAGATATTGTTTTTGAAGGGGTTTCCTTTTCTTATGATGGTAAGCGGAAGATTTTGGACAAGGTATCTTTTCAAGTCAAAAAGGGAGAGACAATCGCCTTTGTTGGGGCTACGGGTTCGGGCAAATCATCTATTATCAATGTTTTTATGCGGTTTTATGAGTTTCAGTCTGGACGGATTTTGATAGATGGGCAGGATATTCGTCATTTTTCTGCTCAGGAATTGCGTTCTAATATCGGGCTTGTTCTTCAAGATCCTTTCTTGTACCATGGGACCATTGCTTCTAATATTCAGATGTACCAAAATGTTAGTAGGAATCAGGTGGAAGAAGCTGCTCGATTTGTAGATGCGGCACCATTTATCGAAAAATTACCCGCTGGCTATGACCATCTTGTGACAGAAAAGGGTTCTTCTTTTTCGACAGGGCAACGCCAGTTGCTCGCTTTTGCCAGAACCATGGCCAGCCAGCCTAAAATTCTTATTTTAGATGAGGCTACAGCAAATATTGATTCCGAAACAGAGCAGACTGTTCAGAATTCTTTGGCAAAGATGAGGAAGGGAAGAACGACGATTGCCATCGCTCACCGTCTGTCGACCATTCAAGATGCGGATTGCATTTATGTGCTTGACAAGGGGAAAATTATTGAGTCAGGCAGCCATGAGGAACTTCTTGCCTTAAATGGAACTTATCACCGCATGTATCTTTTACAGGCAGGGCAATTACAGCAGGGAATATGAAGCTTTCTCTTAAAATTGCCCAAAAATAGAGGACTTGCAGCCCAGCCTTATCCTATTTATGAAAGTGGAGGAACTATATGAGTGCAAAACAAATACCAACAATCATGTCCGATTTGCGTCAAGATATTGTTCAGATGCCGGAGGTCATCAAGGAATGTAGTGGAATTCGGATTTATGGACGCCGTATCCGCTCGGTCCTGTTCACGACAGATGTGTCCATTATCGCCAACCATAATGCAGATGCTATTTTAGCTGTTTATCCATTCACGCCCAATCCAGCCATCATAAAAAGCATTATGCTGGTTGCCTCCGTACCTGTTCTTGCAGGTGTCGGTGGAGGTTTGACGACAGGGATGCGTTCGGCTAATATGAGCCTTTTGTCAGAGTCAGAAGGGGCTTATGCAGTAGTGGTAAATGGACCGACAGATGTAGAGACCATTCGAGCGATTAACAAGATGGTAGATATTCCGATTATTTACACTGTAGTGTCTGAAAAGTCTGACTTGATTTCTAGGATGGAAGCAGGCGTGGATATTTTAAATGTTTCCTGTGGGTCGGACACTCCCAGAGTGGTTGAGAAGATTCGTAAGGATTTTCCTACATTTCCCATCATTGCGACAGGCGGACCGACGGAAGAAAGCATCCGTCGTGTAATCCAAGCAGGGGCCAATGCAGTTTCCTACACCGCTCCGAGCAATGGGGAACTCTTTAAATCAAAAATGGAAAAATATAGAAAGTATGCGAAAGATTAGAACAGTCTTGCATTCTGTTGTCTTCTAGGTTAAAATAGAAGAACAGACTTCCCTTAGTTAAATGGATATAACAAATTCCTCCTAAGAATTAGTTGCAGGTTCGATTCCTGCAGGGGAGATTGAAACCACCTAAAAAAGCCTGATTTAACAGGCTTTTTGTGTTTCTTGTCCAAAATTTGTCCAAAATATTTTAAAAGAGTTGTCTAACTTTTTCAAAATCTTCCTCTCGCTGATCTTTAAAAAGGTGTGTATAGGTTCTTAGTGTCTCTAAAACATCCTTGTGTCCAATTAGTTTTGAAATGGTCAAAATGTCAATTCCCTTGTGTTTAAGGTAGCTGACATAAGTATGTCGAAGGCTGTGTGGTGTTGCTAGCTTGTTGCTTACCCTCTTTCTGATAATCTTCTTAATAGCTGTATCAGATGCTCTAACAAAGAGCCGTTTCTCTGGATTGTCTATGTAGCCTGTTTTGAGATATTCTTGGTAGGCTTCCCAGACATCACTATCATAAGGGACTCTACGTTTTGATTGCTTGTTCTTGGTCCCTTTCCAGCCTTTGTTTTTGCCACTTATCTTATAAGACTTATTTACAATTAGCTCCAAAATATCAAGCATATCATCTGTAGTCAGTCCTTGAGCTTCTGCAGGTCTAAGACCAGTCTTCGAAACCAAGTAGATAAAAAAGTGGGATTGGTATTTGATATTTTTTCGAGAGTGGCCAATCAGTTCCAGATATTCTCCAAGCTCAATAAATTTGTCTTCTTCAGATTTAGATTCAACATTGGAATGTACTTTGGCCAGCGTTGTAAAATCTTTCTTCAGTGTTCCTTCGTAAATTGCAATTTTTAAGGCAGCTCTTATATGGGAATTGATCCGTTTGATTGTTTCCTTGACAAATCTATCTGCCATTAAATTCAGCACATTTTGGTAGCTTGTGGAGGTGATTTCATGCATCTTGACATTTGGGAAGTATTCCAGTATTTTCTTATGGGTAAACTCGTATTTTTCGTACGTGACAGGGTCTACATGAGGTTTTTTATGTACTTCTGCCCACTGCTCAAAGTAATCTGCCAGAGTTACGGTCTTATCGACAACAACATTATTCTCTAAGTCAATCTGTGCTTGAGAAGCTGCAATGACAGCTTCAGCCTTTGTTTTAAATCCACCCTGGGACTTAGATCCAAAAGTGCCGTCTGGTTTCTTGTAAGACATACGATATTCCCAGCCGTTGCTTCGTTTTCTATAAGATGCCATTGATTTACCCTTTCAAATTTGATAAAATGGGTATAGTAAAGAGACCTACTGCAAAGCAGGTTTCTGGACTATCCATCTCCCTACGCTCTCCTCGACCAAAATTTGAGCGTAGGGCTTTTTTATTTTTTGAAAATATATTTATAAACAGCTGTTGGGGCAAAAAACAAGACTCCAATGACTAATCCAACAAAGAATTCTAATATTTTTTGCTTAAGCAGGAAACTAAATGCTACTAGGATAAATAATATCCCAATTAATACTGACAAAAATGACAGAATTAGAAAAAGATTTTGCCAGAAACTGTTGGTGGTTTGAACAGGTGAAACAATACTATCTACTGCAGATGCAGACTTTTTCGGAATTGATATCTTACTTATTACTAAATCCAGTCTAAACGATATTTCTTTTTCACCTGAAATTACTTTGGTCAAATTATCATTTAAGGTTTTGAACTTTCCACCTCTACCATGCAAGGTTGCCTCAATATTGTAACCAGATTTGCCAACATACCGATTTACTTTCTTAGCAATATCTGCAGGAAGATAGCCAGCAAACACACCTCCAGCTAAAACCTTTACAGCATTCGGATCATGTGGATTTTTTGGCTCTCGTACCAAAACAACATCATTTGTCTCAAGATACTTATATTCATACACATTTGAGTATGTTTTTAAAATGTATTCTTTGATACCTTCATCTGACATTGTCAGATAGTTATTTTTCTTAGAGAGTTTCTTCATGATCTCAAGGGCTTCTTTTTGATGATAATTGGTCCCCATAAGTCTAAAAGAGTCATTAAATATCTCTGTCATGTAATCACCTTAACTAACTAATTTATTAAATTCATCCATGATTATCTGCTCTCCCCAACTGGTAGCAATCTTGTTAGTCTCAGCGAAATAGAGCCAGTTAAAATCATTCGGGTCGTACTTGCTGAGGTATTCCTTGAGCAGTTCCCTAACCATAAACCTATCCGCTTGATTTTCGTAGAGCAGAAGACAGCGTGAGTAGTTGACTGGGTTATGGTTGATATGCCCAAGTTCATGCAGTATCACACGTTCTCTTTCTGCTTTTGATAAGGCGGCAGATACATAGATTGTTCGAAGGTCAGGGAAGTAGAATCCGTTCCGTTCCCACATATCGCCATGGAAGACATAGAGGGTCACTTTGTATTTTTCAAGTAGTTCATCTATTTTCACTGGCAGTCACCCCGATTGATAACTTAATGATTTGCTCGATTTTATAAACATCATCATCAGACAGTGGTTTGCCGTCAAATAGGACCACGCTGTTGCGTAAATCGGACAAATCCACTTCTTTCCCGTCTGGTGTCGTGTAAAGCTTGGGATTGTCTGTTAGACCCAGTAGATAATCGAGAGAAACATTAAAATACTGTGCAATTTCCCTAGGTTTGCCCATCTTAGAATTTTCATTCAAGCTATAAAGAGAATTACGACTGTAACCAAGTATGTCTTCTAACTCATTGAGAGACAGTCCTTTTCTGTTACTAAGTTCGCGTATTCTATCAATTAAAACAGACATATCGTATCCTTTCAAAGGCACACGAAAAAAATATTTTAAAGCTAGATATAAAACTCTTGACTTTTGTTAAAACTAGGTTTAAAATAATATTCGTAAGCTAAAGAGTTAGCGAATAAGACAACTAAAAAAAGAAAACCTTGAAAACCGATTGCCGTCCGTTTTATTTAGGTACAACTTGCTATTTAGTAGGTCTTTTCTCTATGCTCTTATTCTAAAACTAGATTTAAAAAAAGTCAAGAGATTAGCTAACTTTTTAGCATATATTTTAAAAAAAGGAGGAACCGCTATGGGATTCGGGTCAATGACTGTAACTGTCAAAATTGCAAATATTGATCGTTTTATTGAACTGAGCAATGAGTTTAATAAAAAAGCCCGTGAGCTTGAACAACTGGCTCACGAGCTAAAAACGTTCGACTTTGAAGGCGAAGTTGTATCAACTGATAGCAACTAGCTCAAAGTTGTCATTATCTGAAAAAAGATAGATTGGATAGTTTTCTTTGGTTTCGAAGTTGTAGAAATCGTATCCGAAATTATCTTTTTTCAAGACAGAATACTTGGAAGATAGCACTTCAAGATTGATTTGGGTCAGTAATTTGACTATCTGGATTCGAGCTTGGTCGGCATCAGATAGCCTCTGTAAAGCCCGTAAATGCTCTTCGCTAGGGAAGATGTCGACCAATTCCTGTCTATCGTTAATATAGCTGTTTTCGCCATGTAAGCGACTATACTGCAAAGAGTAATCTGTGAATGTCAGATTGCTATATTCCTGATAGGTCTCAAACGTAATTCGTTGACCTCGGTACAGATAGACAAGAGTATCATCTTGAAGTGTATCTTTACAAGGAGTAATGCCAATCAAAAATTTATGGCATGCTTCCAATATGCGAACTTGGTTTATATCCATGACTTGACCTCCTTTCTATAAAGATTTCAAGTCTATTATACCAAATTTAAGAAAGGAAAAATATGAGCAAAGAGTTAAAAGAAATCAAAGCTCTGATTAAAACTCGCTTGATTGAGCTAGATATGAAACAGTCTGGATTGGCTCAAAGCGTTAACGTGTCTAGTTCGGTCATTTCTGAGTTGTTACGCTACGGAAAAGGTAGTGATAATGTAAAGCAAAACGTTGCTACTGTCTTGGGAATCGAAAATCCCTGGGAGAAGTTTTGAGGAGGAACAAATGAAAATAGCTGAAAAAGTAGTCCGCATCGAATCGGATGCGTATGAGTATGTTGTAGATTTTGCTAATGAGCATGATTTGAAAATCGGTGAAGCAGTGAGTATTTTGATCCGCTACTGTGCTTCTAAAGACTTGATAGTCAAGCAGGCTCATGTTGAGGTTGTGGAAGTGCAGAATGTGGTGGAAGAAGATTAGAAGGAGGTGAGGGAATGAGACCAAAACGGTATCCGTATCAAGGAAAGAAAAAAGGACCTATCGCGGTAACGATAGATCCAGGGAAAATAGTCCTTGGGAATTGGACTAAAGAACAAATAGACTCAACTAAACAAATCTAATAGAATCACCTTCAACTGTGAATTCATTATTAGATTTAATAGTAATTTGACCTTGCGAAACCTCATCTAAAACAATTGTTCCGTCATCAAAAACATAAAATCTTTGAAAATATAATCGGTCTGAACTGTTTACAAACTTATAGACTAGATTACCTTTGGGAATAAATTGATAACCTTGAGGATGGTCGCTTGGCGATACATACACATGTTGTAAATTTTGTTCTTCTATATTCATATAATCACCTCCTTTCCGTGTTTATTATATCACAGAGAGGAGAGCCAACCAAACTAGAAAGGAGAAGGGGATGGAAAAAATCATTGAAAAACATTTTGAGAATATGGTTGATGAAATTTTGCTTACATCAGAAACTTACGAACAAGCCATTTCAAGTTTGAAAAATATTTCAGTATTTTGCTTTTGCTAGCATAATTTATACTCCAATCGTTTTTATTTTTATTATAGCAAATATTATCAAATTAGAAAGGAATTTTATGAACGAAATTATCAATGTCAGTGTGAATGACAACCAAGAGCCTGTTGTGTCTGGTCGGCAGTTGCATGAGGCTTTGGGGGTCCATTCTAACTATACAACTTGGTTTGACCGTATGACCGAGTATGGTTTTACGGAAAATGAAGACTACGTTTTGCTTTCCAATTTTGGAAACCAAACAGGTCGCGGTGGTCACAACAAAGTTGACCATATTATCAAGCTGGACATGGCCAAGGAAATTGCTATGATCCAACGGTCTGACCGTGGTAAGCAGGTTCGTCAGTATTTTATACAAATAGAAAAGGACTTCAATAGTCCAGAGAAGATTATGGCTCGCGCTCTGCTATTGGCCGACAAGAAGGTGCATCAGTTGGAAGCTCAGATTGAGGCGGACAAGCCCAAGGTGCTGTTTGCGAATGCGGTCGAGGCTAGTGCTAC
>CAMBAD010000001.1 GCA_945864085.1 uncultured Streptococcus sp. | reverse complement strand
ACATTGTAACCTATGAAAAAATCGCTGTGGTAGATTATTTGAAAAATCAAGGATACGAAGTATTGGACTTTGGGACATATGATAATGTCCGTACTCATTACCCAATCTTTGGTAAAAAAGTTGGCGAAGCTGTTGCAAGCGGACAAGCAGATTTGGGAATTTGTATCTGTGGAACAGGTGTTGGTATCAACAATGCAGTGAATAAGGTTCCTGGTGTTCGATCAGCCTTGGTTCGTGACATGACCTCCGCACTTTACGCTAAGGAAGAGTTAAATGCCAACGTCATTGGTTTTGGCGCTAAAATTACAGGCGAATTATTGATTTGCGACATCATTGAAGCCTTCATTAATGCAGAATACAAACCAACTCAAGAAAATAAACGTTTGATTGAAAAGATTGCTGCAGTTGAAACGCTCAATCAAGAGCAGGCTAATCCAGAGTTCTTTACTGAATTTCTTGAAAAGTGGGATCGTGGAGAATACCACGACTAGGAGGCTCACATGATTTTGACAATCACTTTAAATCCGTCAGTTGATATTGCCTATCAATTGGATACCTTTCATTTGGATACGGTCAATCGAGTAGAAAAAGTTCAAAAAACAGCTGGAGGCAAGGGGCTCAATGTCACACGAGTTTTGAAACAAATCGGTGAAGATGTTGTAGCAACAGGCTTTATTGGCGGTGAGATTGGAAGCTATGTAAAGAAACAACTCACTCGAAATGATATCAAAAACTCCTTTGTGGAAATTGGGAGCGAAACACGTAATTGCATTGCGGTTCTTCATGATGGCAAACAGACGGAGATTTTAGAACAAGGACCAACTATTCAAGAACATGAAGCCTTGAATTTTATTGAACACCTTGAAATTATTCTGAACAATGTAGATGTAGTTGTCATTTCAGGAAGTTTGCCTAAGGGACTTGCTAGCAATTATTATGTTGAGATTGTAGAACTTTGTAAAAAATACGGTGTAGCTGTTGTTTTGGATTGTTCTGGTGAGGCGCTGAAAAACGTTTTAGAAAGCCAGCAGAAGCCGACAGTTATTAAGCCGAATACAGAAGAGTTATCACAGTTAATTGGCAAAAATGTCACAGATGATATTCAAGAATTGAAAGCAGTTCTATCTGGTCAATTATTCCAAGGAATTGAATGGATAGTCGTATCCTTGGGTGAGAAGGGGGCTTTTGCCAAGCACAATGACAAGTTCTATCGTGTAACAATTCCAAAAATCAATGTCGTCAATCCAGTAGGTTCGGGTGATTCAACCGTTGCAGGTATTGCTGCTAGTTTGGCACATGCATTACCTGATGAAGAACTACTAAAAAATGCAAATGTTTTGGGTATGTTAAATGCTCAGGAAGAACAGACAGGTTATGTCAACTTAGAACATTCAGAAGTATTGTATTCTCAAATTGAAGTCGAGGAGGTTTAAGATGGTAGTAACAGCAGAAAAAAGAAAGTATATGGAAAAAGTAAGCAATGAAGCAGGAGTTATTTCAGCTCTTGCCTTCGACCAACGTGGAGCCTTGAAAAAAATGATGGCAAAACATCAGGCAGAAGAACCTACTGTGGAGCAGATGGAAGAGCTAAAAACGCTAGTTTCTGAAGAACTGACACAGTTTTCTTCTTCTATTCTTTTAGATCCTGAATTTGGCTTACCAGCTTCACGCGCCCGCAATGAACAATGTGGTTTACTTTTGGCTTATGAGAAAACTGGCTATGACACCAGCTCTACCAGTCGTTTGCCAGATTGCCTAGTAGAGTGGTCTGTAAAACGACTAAAAGAAGAGGGCGCGGATGCCATTAAGTTTCTACTCTACTATGACGTTGATGGTGATCCATACGTTAATCTTCAAAAACAGGCTTATATCGAACGCCTAGGTTCAGAATGTCAGGCAGAAGGTTTGCCATTCTTCTTGGAAATTTTGAGCTATGATGAGACGATTGAGGACAATGCTAGCGTTGAGTTTGCCAAAGTTAAACCTAGAAAAGTAAATGAAGCCATGAAAGTATTTTCTGACGAACGCTTTGGAGTAGATGTTCTCAAGGTAGAAGTACCTGTGAACATGAATTTTGTAGAAGGCTTTGGAACAGGGGAAGTCGTTTATACAAAAGAAGAAGCAGCCGAATATTTCCGTCAACAAGAAGCATCAACTCATTTGCCATACATTTATCTAAGTGCAGGTGTTTCAGCTAAACTCTTCCAAGATACTCTAGTGTTTGCACATGAAGCAGGTGCTAAATTTAACGGTGTTCTCTGTGGTCGTGCAACATGGGCGGGTGTTGTGCCAGTTTACATCGAACAAGGTGAAGAAGCAGCACGTGAATGGTTACGAACTGTTGGTCGTGAAAATATTGAGGGACTTGATGCAGTCTTGTCTCAAACAGCAACTTCTTGGCTAGAAAAATAATTTAAAAAATAACCATTTTCTTAAAAGAAAGGGTTTACATTTTCTGAGAATATGCTATAATAATCTCATCAGCAAGAATAGAGTGGATTGTAACTAATTCGATTAGGCAAGACTACAAATGGATTTGAGAGTAGGATATTCTCGGTTTGTTTGTAGTCTTTTTTTGCTTAAAAATATAGGAGGGATTTATGTTTAGGATTATACAGTCACTAAATAATAACGCTGCTCTGGTGAAAAATGAACATGGGGAACAGGCAGTCGTGATGGGATTAGGTATAACCTTTCAAAAGAAAAAGGGAGATCTAATTGTTCAGGATAAGATAGAAAATATCTTTTCGCTAAAAAATGATGAAGCCAAAGAAAATTTTCTAACCTTATTAAAAGATATTCCCTTAGATTTTATTTCTGCAACCTACACGGTTATCAACCATCTCGTAGCAACCTATCATTACCCTGTACAAGAATATCTATATGTAACACTGACAGATCATATCTATTGTGCCTATCAGGCGGTTTTAAAGAATACTTATCAAGAAAGTAAGTTACCCAATATATCAGCCGAATATCCATTGGAATATAAAATGGCGCGTGAAGCCTTAGCTATATTTCGTGAAAAGTTGCTAAAAGATTTTCCGAATGATGAGATTGGTAGAATTGCACTTCACTTAATTAATGCAAAGGGTGAAACCATTCATCCCACAAGTGAAGAACATGATATCAGCAAAAAAATTATAGCAGAGGTTGAACAAATCTTGACGGAGAACGGGATTAAACGCACAAAAGAAAATAGCAATTTTTATGATCGTTTTATGATCCATTTGTCCTATTTTCTGAATTACTTAGATAGATCCCATCAGTCAAATGAATCGATTGCTAGTTTGGAACAGTATATCAAGCTCCAGAATCCAAGAGCTTACCAAATAGGTAGTCAGATTTTTGAGATGATTACATCATTGGTTGATGAACCTGTAAATGACAGTGAAAGGTTCTATATTGTGTTACATATTCAACGGTTATTGTAAATCAATTCAATTTTAAAAGGAGGTTCATATTATGAACAGAGAAGAAATTACGTTATTAGGTTTTGAGATTGTTGCATTCGCTGGTGATGCTCGTTCTCGTTTGATGGAGGCACTGGCTGCTGCTCAAAAAGGTGATTATGCAAAAGCAGAGGAACTAGTTGAAGCTGCCAATGCTTGTATTGTTGAAGCCCATCATGCTCAGACTAGCTTGTTGCAAAAAGAAGCGGCTGGTGAGGATTTAGCCTTTAGTGTGACGCTCATGCATGGTCAAGACCATCTCATGACAACATTATTATTGAAAGATATGATGAGTCATATGATTGAACTGTACAAACGAGGTGATAAGTAATGAATAAATTGATTGAATTCATTGAGAAAGGGAAGCCTTTCTTTGAAAAGATTTCGAGAAACCCTTATTTAAGGGCTATCCGTGATGGTTTTATCGCAGCCATGCCAGTTATTTTGTTCTCAAGTATCTTCCTATTGGTAGCTTTCGTGCCGAATATCTTTGGATTTACTTGGTCTGATGAAGCGGTTGCTGCCATCATGAAACCTTACGGTTACACAATGGGGATTGTAGCTGTCCTAGTTGCAGGAACGACTGCAAAATCTTTGACAGATGCTTTTAACCGCCAATTGCCAAAAACCAATCAAATCAACTTCATTTCAACCATGATTGCCTCAATTTCAGGTTTCTTATTACTGGCTTCTGATGGTATTGAAGGTGGATTTGCCAATGGTTACATGGGAACTAAGGGGCTTTTGACAGCCTTTCTAGCAGCCTTCATTACGGTTAATATCTATAAGGTCTGTGTGAAAAACAATGTCACCATTCGTATGCCAGACGAAGTTCCACCGAACGTATCCCAGGCATTTAAAGATGTGATTCCATATGCATTGTCTATCTTTGTCTTGTATGGAATTGATCTTGCGACACGTCAATTGGTTGGAACAAACGTTGCTGAGGCTATTCTGAAATTATTTGAGCCATTATTTACAGCAGCAGATGGTTATGTTGGTATTACCATTATCTTTGGTGCCTATGCCTTGTTCTGGTTTGTAGGGATTCATGGTCCATCAATTGTTGAGCCAGCAATTGCAGCCATTACCTATGCCAATATTGAAACCAACTTCCAGCTTCTACAGGCGGGTCAACATGCGGACAAAATCCTGACTTCAGGTACTCAAATGTTTATCGTGACAATGGGTGGTACAGGTGCTACCTTGGTTGTGCCATTCATGTTTATGTGGTTGACTAAGTCTAAACGAAATAAAGCAATTGGACGTGCTTCAGTTGTTCCAACTTTCTTTGGTGTAAACGAACCAATCTTGTTCGGTGCACCACTTGTACTCAACCCAGTATTCTTTGTTCCATTTATTTTAGCTCCAATTGCTAACGTATGGATTTTCAAATTCTTTGTTGATACGCTAAAAATGAACAGTTTCAGCGTCAACTTACCATGGACAACTCCAGGACCATTGGGGATTGTAATGGGAACAAACTTTGCTCCACTTGCCTTTGTACTAGCTGTCTTGTTGGTCGTTGTCGATGTACTTATCTATTATCCATTCTTGAAAGTTTACGATGAGCAAATTCTTGCTGAGGAACAATCAGGGAAAGTTGAAAATAGCTTGAAAGAGAAAGTGGCAGCTAACTTTAATACTGCCAAAGCGGATGCTATTCTTGAAAAAGCTGCAGTCGATACCGAAATTTCTGAACAAACCAACGTTCTGGTACTTTGTGCAGGAGGCGGTACAAGTGGATTGCTTGCTAATGCTTTAACTAAAGCTGCAAAGGAATACGGTGTTCCAGTCACAGCGACAGCAGGTAGCTATGGTGCTCACCGTGAGATTTTACCAGAATATCAATTAGTTATCCTTGCGCCTCAGGTGGCATCAAACTACGAGGACATGAAACAAGAAACTGATGCATTGGGCATTAAACTTGCCAAAACTGAAGGAGCCCAATACATTAAACTCACACGTGATGGTCAAGGTGCTCTTGACTTTGTTAAACAACAGTTCTAGAACCTGTATTCACAGTTCAGCACTTCCATCTAAGGCTAGTTTTTCAGCTACTCATCGTTAGTTTTTTTCAAAATACAGTCAGTATTCCCTCAAAAAACTGCCTTGATTAGCGAAAAACTATCTCTTATATACAAGCACTTCACTTGTGAATACAGGTTCTTAATCAAAAGGGGAGGGAGTAATAAATCTCCAACTCCTACCCCTTTATTTATTTTTGATAGAAGAAGGTAGGCATATGGTTAAAACATTACCAAAAGATTTTATATTTGGTGGAGCAACTGCTGCATATCAAGCAGAGGGTGCCACAAAGACAGATGGAAAAGGTCGTGTTGCATGGGATAAGTATCTAGAAGATAATTACTGGTACACTGCGGAACCAGCTTCTGATTTTTATAATCGTTATCCAGTTGATTTAGAACTAAGTGAACAATTTGGGGTAAACGGCATTCGTATTTCAATTGCGTGGTCTCGTATCTTCCCAACAGGCTTTGGAGAAGTGAATCCAAAGGGAGTAGAGTTTTACCATAAATTATTTGCGGAATGCCATAAACGTCACGTAGAACCATTTGTAACGCTTCACCATTTTGATACACCAGAAACGCTACATTCTAATGGTGACTTTCTGAATCGAGATAACATTGAACACTTTGTCAATTACGCAGCGTTTTGCTTCAAAGAATTCCCTGAAGTTAATTACTGGACGACCTTTAATGAAATCGGCCCAATTGGTGACGGTCAGTATCTTGTTGGGAAGTTCCCACCAGGTATTCAGTATGATTTAGCTAAAGTATTCCAATCTCATCACAATATGATGGTTTCACATGCCAAGGCAGTTAAGCTCTACAAGGATGCTGGTTATAGCGGAGAAATTGGAGTCGTCCATGCATTGCCAACGAAATATCCTTATGATCCAACCAATCCAGACGATGTCCGTGCAGCGGAACTTGAAGATATTATTCACAATAAATTTATCCTAGATGCAACATACTTGGGTTACTATTCAGAAAAGACTCTTGAAGGTGTTCGACATATTCTGAAAGTAAATGGTGGGGAATTAGACCTTCGTGATGAAGACTTCACTGCCTTAGATGCCGCAAAAGATTTGAACGACTTCTTGGGCATCAATTACTATATGAGTGATTGGATGAGAGCTCATGATGGAGAAACTGAAATTATCCATAATGGTAAAGGTGAAAAGGGAAGTTCTAAGTATCAAATCAAAGGAGTTGGTCGTAGAGAGTCCCCAGTTGATATTCCAAAAACGGACTGGGATTGGATTATCTATCCACAAGGTCTTTATGATCAAATCATGCGTGTGAAAAATGACTATCCAAACTATAAGAAAATCTACATCACTGAAAATGGTCTAGGCTATAAAGATGAATTTGTAGATGGTACAGTCTATGACGATGGTCGAATTGATTATGTGAAAAAGCATTTAGAAGTGATTTCAGATGCTATCTCAGATGGTGCCAATGTTAAAGGTTATTTCATCTGGTCCTTGATGGATGTATTTTCTTGGTCAAATGGATACGAGAAACGATATGGATTGTTCTATGTTGACTTTGAGACCCAAGAACGCTATCCAAAGAAAAGTGCTTATTGGTATAAAAAAGTAGCAGAAACACAGGTTATTGAATAAAAATAATACAAGGATGCCTAGCTCAAGTTAGCATCCTTGTTTTCATATAAGGGAGGCAGTTTTTATGTTCGAATTAAAAAATGAAAACTTAACAGTACAATTTTCTGAATTAGGTGGGCAAATTACTTCGATAAAAGACAATGATGGTATCGAGTATCTTTGGCAAGGAGATCCGACCTATTGGAGCGGTCAAGCACCAGTTCTATTTCCGATTTGCGGAAGTTTACGAAATGATTGGGCTATCTATGAACCTGCAGAAAGACCGACATTTACAGGCACAATTCCAAGGCATGGACTTGTGCGAAAAATGATGTTCAAAAATGTAAGAAGAACTGAAAATTCTTTGGAATTTTCTATTTCATCAAATGAGGAAACCGTAAAAAATTACCCATTTGAATTTGAACTTTCCATTAACTACTCACTACTTGGCAATACAATCCGAACTGAATATCGGGTGAAAAATCTTGAAGGACATAGAAAGCTACCTTACTTTATTGGGGGTCACCCAGGTTTTAATTGTCCTTTGTTGGATGGTGAGAGTTATGAAGACTATTATTTAGAATTTGAAAAAGTAGAATCTTGTACAGTACCTAGAAGTTTTCCAGAAACTGGTTTACTTGATCTGCGAGATCGCCGGCCATTCTTGGAAAATCAAAAGACCTTGGACTTGTCCTATAAACTGTTTGAGCATGATGCCATCACATTGGATCAATTAGCATCACGAAAGGTAACCTTGAAATCAAAAAATCATCAGAAGAAACTTTCGATTGCATTTGATGATTTTCCATATTTAGTGATTTGGTCAACTACAAATCAGAGTCCCTTTATCGCATTAGAACCTTGGAGCGGACTCTCTACTTCACTGGAAGAATCTGATATATTCAATGCCAAACGAAATATTAGTTACGTCGCTCCAAAAGAAGTTGATACAAAACATTTTGATATTATTATTGAGTAAATACCATAGTTAAGTAATTTAAATATTCTACGGAAAACACTCAAAAACCCCACTGGCTGAATAAGTCAGTGGGGTTTATTGCTTAATTTAATATTATGAAAAATTAAATTAAGTGTTGAAGGGGTTCAGCTGTATTTTGAGAAATCTTTATCAATGAATTAATTACAAGATGATAAAGCGATACAAAAATCGTAGTAGATGTATTCCTATGGGGTATGATATACTTAGTGAGAGAGGACATTACATATGCTTACTATTTCATTAATTGAAAATTTATTGATAGAGGAGCTTGGAAATTACTTTAGAGGTATCTTTGGAAAAATGCGACTAAAGTGGTTTACAAAAAGGCTAAAGAATGAAATTGAATATTCAGTATTACAACAATATGGAAATGAAATATATTATCTTGATTTTGATCAATTTTTGATTGAACAGGATGTGCTAAACAAAATTATTAAAAATTTTCTTAATCAGGATATTCTACAATCAAAAACAATAAATCAATCAGTAGATTTTTATATTAATTTGTTTATTGAAAAATATCCTAAATATAAATTATATAATAGTAAAATAAAACAAATTCTTCAAAAATATTTTGAAATTATATTTAGACAACTCAATAAAATAGGGACTCCTGAATCGCAGGCACTGTGTCGGACTATTAGAGAGATTATCGATGGAATAGACAGGCAGTTGCAGCACATAACGTCTATTGTAGATGATAATAATGTGATGTTAAAACAGGTTGTAGATGGTAATTTTAGAATACGTTCTTATATTGAAACCTTGTTAACAACATTAGGTGATTCATTTGATCAGTCCAACTATTTTGAACGTAGTTTATTTCAAGATACCGAAGTTAGTAAGGAAAAAGATTCGTTAGATACCCTTTTACAATACCGTAAAGTTGTATTGAAAGGAGAAGCTGGATTTGGAAAAACATTTGAAATCTTTAAACTGATAAATCAGTTATGTGCAAAATATTCTAATTATCAATTAATTCCTGTATATGTTCCGTTAGTGGAGTACGTGGACGGTTTAGGAACATTATTCGAGATTATTCAATCGAAAATGGAGCCTTTTTGTGAAGGAAATTCTAAAGAGGCTATTAATCAGCTATTCGCTAATAATCAATTAGCACTGTTCTTCGATGGTATTGATGATATTATTGATGAGAGAAAGAGATTGAAATTTTTTTCTGAAGTCAATCAATTAATGACACAATATAAACAAAATTTTTTCTTTTTTACCACACGAAATAATCGTTATAAGAATGAGCTTGGGGAAGAAAAGAATTTCTTTCTAACGAATCTTACTGATGGTATGATTCAAAGTGATTTAATTAGACTTGGATGGTATAGTAATCTTCCTAAAGCATATCTTGAATTGTTTAGAAACCCTTTGTTTTATAAGATTGGTAAAACTGTTCTGGCTAATAGACAAAATAAGGAGTTGTTCAATAGAACCCAAATTTTTACAGAGTATTTTGAAAATAATTATCGCTACAAAAATAGTTATTCAGAATTATCCCTACATGAAACATTAAATCTTTTTGGCAAATTTTCTTACGAGCATTTTGAACGGTCTAGTTTTACATACAGTGAAGTAGATAAAATAATAAGTGCTTATCCAGTTTCTACACCAAATAAAAGAAATATAATTGATTATTTTATAAATTTTGGAATTTTTAGTACTTCAGATAGAATTAGTTTTTCTCATAAGCTATTTAAGGAGTTTTGTGCGGCATACTATATTACGAATAACCTAACAGTTTCATCAGATACAGAACTTCTTGAAAAATTAATCCATAATGAAGAATGGCGAGAGGTAGTTATTTTTATCTCAGGATTATTTTCAACTATTGATGAGCAGGATAAATTTTTAGATTATGTTCTACAACATAACTTACCTCTTTATATTGAATGTATTAACTCTAAAAATGATTTGTTGAGAAATAATGGAATAACAGATCTTTCCATGGAGGATAATATAGGACGAATTTTATCGGAAATCCATAAAACTTACACATTTATTGTTGGCAATTACTTTCATCCTATCACAGAACAATTTGAACCATTTATAACAGAAAATCAAATGGAATCGAAAATCGGGCTTACTGGAAGTATTGTAGAAAATAGTCTCTATTATTGGTTTGATATAGTGGATAAAGAAGTACCAGATGTGAAAATTGTCAGCTCCAACCTGCTGAGTCAAGCGAGTCAAGAGTATCAGACCACTATTTTTTCAAAAACCACTCGAATGGTTCAGCATATTACAAACTTGGAGTTATCAGGATTTATAGGGGATAGTGGGCGAAAAATTGCAGTAGAGCTTATTAAAAGCAATTTGAAAGATATATTAGAAAAACAATCATTACCAGCAAGTAACTATATTTTATGTGAACTTTTAAAAGAAACCATAGATAGGTTATCTTGGCTTAAAGATATTGATGAAATCTCTTTGATGAGTAAAGAGGTTAGAAAAAGGATAGATGAAGCCCTTGAAGATTGTCCGGAAGTTTTAAGCTATACAACATCGGAAGGAGTAGAGTTGTTTAGTTTAAATAAATTGTTATCTATTTTACTACACTCTGGTGTGGATTATAGGAGTTCGATCATACCTGGTCGTGATAGAGAATATTCAGAATCAAATGGCTTAACAATGAGCTTATATTCTACGAAAAGAAAAATAGAAATAGTTGAAACATTTTTTAATTTCGCTGAAGTGAGTTATCTGGAAATGGTGAAATATAACTTTCCTAAAATTTATAGATATTTTTCAAAGTTTCAAGATATGCCGTACAAATTACTTATCACTTACAAAGATGATGAAAGTAATCCGTGGATAGGATATTATCACGTAGCATATTCAGGAGATAAAA
Source organism: uncultured Streptococcus sp. (assembly GCA_945864085.1). Lineage (GTDB taxonomy): Bacteria > Bacillota > Bacilli > Lactobacillales > Streptococcaceae > Streptococcus. Next base: position 78,528 of record CAMBAD010000001.1, on the reverse strand, counting down.
ATTTAGTTGAAGTATCTCATAGTGATTCGTTTAGGAATTATGAAGGAGCATATGATGAAATAATACAAAGTTACAATTTGTTAAATAGAGTTCCTAAAAATATTTCTACTCATGAGAGTGCTTTCTCAAATCTTTTATTCTCAAGAAATATTAGTAAAAATACTCCATTAAGTGATTATGTCCATAAAGAGATAAAGAACAGTTTAGAGGAGATTTTCGGAAAATTTTAGTAGATTAGTGTTTATAAAGTGAGTCTAATTTGAGTGATCATGGTGACTAAAGAAATTGTAATCTCTAAAATATTTTTGAAGCAGAATGAACTATCAATTTGAGTAAAAGTAAGAAGATTTATTAAATAGGTGTTAGCTTATGAATGATTATGATTTAAAAGATTTTGTAGGAAAGAATTTCGCTGATGAATTACCAGATGATGACTCTAAAATAATGATTCATTTTCATACTATGATACTTGAACTTGGATCAATAATTGCTGCACTTGAAATAGTAAAAATTGTAAACGATGAGTGGCATGATAGAGTAGTGCAATCATCTATTAGATATGATATAGTACGAAATGTAACATATGAATCTTTATTTTATAGAGTTGTCTTCGGTATAACTAAAATTTTTGATAGCAGAGAAAAAAATGGTATTTTTAAGATTCTATCCAAATTGAGACATAGTACCAAAGATAGATCTCTTTTATCAATTTTGAGTACCATTCAAGAGGGTATTGATAAAGAACAAAAAAATATCGATGAAATCAAATTGCTTCGCGATAAACTCTTGGCTCACTTAGATAAAGAGATGGTCTTTTCAACAGAAAGATTAGACATTGGTATTCTATACTATTATTTTGAAGTGATAGAAATTCAGTCCATATATACAGCTTGTATCGAGTTATATAATACTTTATATGGAGATAATCAGCAACAAGTCAAACTTCCTAAAAGAGAAATAATTTTGAAAAGATTTTTTCTTGAAGAATAACTCGTATTGATTAGGGACTTTTTTGTCTTCTTATACCGATAAATTTATAAAATGCTTGACCTATCATTTTGAATTTGATTAATAAATTATCCATCTATAAGAAAAAGTAGGTCAAATTAGTTTGACCTACTGATGACTAGTCTATTTTATGGTGTTAATTGGTGTCAATTTTATCCCAATCAGTGGATTTTAGTCCATTTTCATGGAAGTTTCATTTTCGTAAATGTTGATATAGCGGGATTTGTAAGGGGTGAGAATTCTTCGTTTTCAATAGTGAAATTCTCAAAACGTTAATTATCAGCGATTATATCAACGTTTCAAAGCACTCAAGAGTTTACCTCATGGGTGCTTTTTCGTGTTTTTTTGAAAAGTTCACCTTATAATTTATAACTATCATTCAAACAAACTCACCTCTAAATAATGATGGAATATTTTTTTACAAGCTTGAAGATTTTTATGCATTTGAAGAGCAATTTTTGAGCAGTTGTAAATTGGATGACCTGAAAGCTAAGAATAAAAAAATAAGTACGAGCGCTTTTCGAGAAATCCTCGGATTGCCTGAGCTCTGATTGAGTTTGGCTGAGTCTAAGTAAAAAATGACCGCAATCAATGTTGATAAGTAATTGCAGTCAGGTTACTATTGGTAATAAGAATACAGTAGAAAGTAAAAAGTGGCTATCAACTTCGGTCGATAACCACTTTTCTATTTTTTGTATACTCGATTTTCTTCTTTCAAAAACTGGATAATCCTATCTTTTAATTCCTCGAAGTCACCTTGAAACGTAGCAATCTCGATTGTCTTTTCCAGTCCATCGCTTAATGAGAGATTTGACTGAAGACCATTCATTGCTAGAAACATATGTAAAGCAAGCACTGCAGTTCGCTTGTTGGCGTTCTTGAATGGGTGTTTCTTAATTAGATTGATCCAGATAATGGCTGTTTTGCTATAAATGTCGGGATAGAGTATCTTTCCAAAAATCTCTTGTTTTGGCTGCTCAACAATCCTCTGCAGGCTGTTTGGATCAGCTATCCCAACGGGCTCCTTTGGGGAATATTTTCCAATAACCATGACATTGATTTTGATAATGGCTTCAGCGGATAGGTATTTCATTTATCTACCAACTCTTTCAATAATTCATCGTATTGGTTCATAGCTTTTTCTAACTCTTTGTCAAAGTCAAATGTTGGCTCAGCTTTACGGATGATGACATTACTTCCAGAAATGACGAATTCGATTTCTTCACCAATTTCTGCACCAAGCGCTTCTTTAATAGCGTTTGGGATAGTGATAACAGTGCTATTACCTGTTTTGCGTAATAAAACATTCATTGGATATACCTCCTGTATTTGTAAATACATTATACATGATATATACAAAAATTAAAAGTGAATACATTAATTTACCCCATTTTCTAGAATCGAGAATAAGGTAAACTTTGGTATCTTCTGGTTCGATTTTGCTGATTTTGATTGAAAATTTATCTATTGTTTTATAGACTTTAAGAAAATTCTCCACTTCTGTCGAAATGATATTTAAAGTATTGACATAAATTTGAGTTGTCAGGGTGTCGCTACGGGTCAATACTTCTGAAGCTAAAATAGAAAAGAAGAATATAATGATAGTAACTGGTATATTTCTGGATTGATGAATTGTTTAAGGTTCCAACTGATTAGAAATAAATCTCGATTGTTTCTTTTGCATGAAAATCGACCAAGATTTTTGAAAAAGAGATAGTATGCATAAGAAGTTGCTCTTGAATTCTGGAGAAAACAAAAACCTCCCACAATGAGAGGTAGACACTATTCTTTTGTTGGTGAGATTTAGCTATTTGTAATCCTATCCAGTACCTCATCTGGAATGATATGATTGTCGGCGAACTCGTTCATATTTTGGAAATACTCAGAATACCAATTATGATTTTTCATTAGTTGGTCCATGGCATAGGTCTTCCATTTATTGGAGCGATTGCTATATGGAGAGCGTATTTCACCATCAATAAGTTGTTTCTGGGTAGCAGGTTTTGGGGCGCCATTTTTGTAAAATCCATTTATACCTTGGTATCGCTCTGACTCCTTTTTGATGGGGAATATTATCTTTTTGACAAAATCTGCAGTGGAGAATTTATATTTTTGTGAGACAAGACACTTTGGTACTAATAAGATGGGCTTTCCTTGTTCAGAAGCTACATAATAGTTTTTGCTTCTCTTCCAACTAAGTGACTCAAAATCCCAATAGTAGCCGAAGTTGTACTCTGTTTCTTCAATATCGAAATTGTGAATAGTGGCTTGCTCTAAGGTGTATTCTACAATCTCTTTTTTCAAAATACTTACAAGAAGGTCTGATGTCCTATCTTCTGCGAATTTTGGTACAAAAATTGCGATTGAGGCAGGATGTAGCAAAATTTCGCGTTCTTTGGTTCCAAACTCAATGATTTTTTTAAAAAAATCAAACAACATTTCCTCAGAAGCCCCAGTTCCCTTTGAATCTTTTGAAGAGTAACCTAGGTGTATTAGATTGCATTCGGAAGAGTAACGTAGTAATTTCCGAACTTCACTTTCTCCTTCTTCCGTATATACTCGATAAACTTCTAACAAAAATGAATGAAGTTTCTGGACGCCATCCTTAAAAATAGGATGTAGATGCTGTGAATATAACTTTGTCGGGTCCAAAAATAGTTTATAATCTCGATTGCAAGATATATTCACAAAGTCAAGTTCGTTGTGTTTTTTTTCTGTCAATTTTCCATTACTCAATGGCAAAGCTCCTTTATTATAATTATTTGGAAACAATGAATGAAGGAGTCTTACTTTACAATCTAAATAGAAACTGTTATAGTTTTAATAGAAATTTGAGAATAGTGTCAGTTCGAAAGACTCTGATTCGTTCATTGCGTGAAAGATTGTAGATGGCCGTCTACAATCTTTTTCCATGTTTTTAGTATAGCCTACATAATTAAATAAGTCAATATCTAAACACTGTATTTTGTGTTTTATAGCATAAAAAAACAAACAAAACACAATATATAGTATCAAAAAAGGAATTCATTGAAAAAATGGATACTTTCGTATTTCATCATATTTTATCTAGAAACAATTTTCTACCCAGTAAAGAAATGATATAATAATAAGTAAATAATGTGAAAAGGTGAACTATGACGACCATAGATATTAGCGAAGAAACATTAGCGAGAGAGTCCTCTGGTCTTCTTAGGACACTCTTAAAAGATAGAACGACCAACAAGTCCATCGTTTGGGCGACCCATTCTTATGAGTTACTGGGAAAAGGGTTCGGGGCTCATGACAGAATCACGCCTAGTCGAGTAACAGGAGACTATGCCAATCTGATACAACCACGCTCTGAAAAGTCCAAGTATGAACAAAAAGATAGGACTAAAGTGCGAGCTGAAGTTTTCACTCCAACTTGGTTAGTCAAAAAGCAGGTGGATACTGTTGACCAAGAGTATCAAGACCTTGACTTAGAAGCCTACCTCCAGCTCAAATGGTTGGAAATCACCTGTGGAGAAGCGCCCTACATGGTCTCACGCTACGATACCGTGACGGGACAAGCCTTAGCCCTAGAAGAGCGGGTCGGCTTTTTGGACCGCAAGCTCCAACGCCTTTCCCAGGAAGTCCATGAAGAAAAAGCCTGGTTCCAAGGCGCAGTGACTGCCTACCAGAACTCTTATGGCTACGAGTTTCAGGGAGATTCCCTCCTCTTGGCGCGTGAAAATCTCTTTGCTAGCTTTATTGACTGTTATCAAGCCAAATTTACCCAGGAACCAAGTTCGAGCCAGAAAATGACCATCGCTCGGATTATTTCCTACAATGTCCTGCAGATGGACGGTCTGACCTACACCAGCCCCTACTCCCAGCAAGCCGGGGATACTGTTCAACTTAGTCTTTTTGAGGAAATAGCAGAACAGCCAAGCCAGTCACAAAAAGCACAAATCAAAGATTGGAAAACAAATGAATTGATAGATTTTGAGCGTCTATCAAAAGGAGAAACCCCTATGAAATTTGATGTTGTTATTGGAAACCCACCGTATCAGGAGGAAATTGAAGGAGCAAATACCCAAGCCAGACCAATTTATAATTTATTCATGGAAGAATCGTACAAAATTGGAGATAAAGCTGTTCTTATCACACCAGCTCGATTTTTAGCAAATACAGGAGCAACTCCTAAAAAATGGAATAAGAAAATGCTTGAAGATGAGCATTTGAAAATTTGTTTTTATGAGTTGAAAAGTGGAAATGTATTTCCAGGAACGGATATTAAAGGTGGTGTTGTAATTACCTACCATGATAATACTAGTTTTTTTGAACCGATTGATACCTTCATCTCATCTCCACTTCTAGATTTAGCCTATCGAATTGTAAAAAAATCTGGTTATTTGAATCAAACCTTGGATCAAATTATGTACGGTGCAGATAGTCATAAGCTAACAGATGTCATGTTTGAAGAGCATCCTGAGTTACTCTCAAGAACTGATGAATCACATAGGAAAGCTGTATCGTCTATGATTTTTGAACGGTATCCAGAAGTATTTTTTGATGAAAGACCAGATTCAAATGAAGAGTATTGTCAAATATACGGAAGAATCAAAAACAATCGAACAGTAAAATATATAAAAAGCACCTACTTAAAAGAACATCCAAATCTTAGGTTCTATAAAATACTTGTACCAGAATCAAATGGTAGCGGTGCTTTAGGAGAAGTGTTAAGTACACCCCTAATCGGGGAACCCCTAATCGGGTATTCCCAAACGTTTGTATCTATTGGTCAGTTCCAAACTAAAGAAGAGGCCGAGGCCTGTCTGAAATATATTAAAACTCACTTTGCTAGAGGTTTTTTGGGAATAAAAAAAATCACCCAACACAATCCTCCCTCAACTTGGCAATATGTACCATTGTTTGATTTTGCGTCAAGCTCAGTCATCGACTGGTCCCAGTCGGTGGCGGAGATTGACGCACAGCTCTATGCTTTATTTAACTTTCCGCAAGAAGTTATTGATTTCTTTGAAACCAACATTAGACCAATGGACTAAACATTTTGACAAGGTGCAAAATAGTGAAGAGAAGTTGGAAAATACATAAAAAGGGAAGCAGGTAATCGATGTCCGTTTTGATTAAAACTTCAGAAGAGATTTCTCCGAAAATCTACGCCTATTCCACGCCCCATGTGACCACCAATGAGGGCTGGGTCAAGATTGGCTATACGGAGCGTCAGGTGGAGCAGAGGATTAAGGAGCAGACCCATACGGCGGGGATTGAGCCGTCTATTTTGTGGCAAGAAGAGGCCAAGTATATTGAAGAACCAGACAAGGGCAAGCCTTTTAAAGACCACGATTTTCACCAGTTTTTGAACTTTCATGCCATTGAACGCCGTCCAAAGACGGAATGGTTCTATTTCAATGGTCATCCTGAAAAGGCCAGCCATTTGTTTGACCGGTTTGTCCGTCATGATGTTTCAGGATACCAGCCTGGGGAGCAGGCGGACTACCAGCTCAGACAGGAACAAGAAGAGGCTGTCCAGCAGACCTTGGTCTATATAGCCTCTAACCATGATGCTCGCAAGAGGGAGTTTCTTTGGAATGCCAAGCCACGCTTTGGAAAGACCCTGGCAACCTATGACCTGGTCAAACGCCTCAATTGTGACCGTGTCCTGATTGTGACCAATCGTCCAGCTATCGCCAATTCTTGGTTTGATGATTTCCATAAGTTTATAGCAGGGGTGACCTCCTATAAGTTTGTTTCCGAGTCAGATTCCCTTCGAGGCAGATCAACTCTATCTCGGGAAGATTTCAAAAAGCTCCTCTTTACTGAGGAAGAGGCTAAGGAAATTGCCTTTTTAAGTCTGCAAGATCTCAAAGGATCCAAGTACTTTGGTGGTGCCTATGATAAACTTCAGTGGGTAGGACAGACCCAGTGGGACTTGCTGGTCATTGACGAGGCTCATGAGGGAATTGATACTTTAAAAACCGATATTGCTTTTAACCAAATCAAGCGAAACTTCACCCTTCATCTTTCAGGAACACCTTTTAAAGCCTTAGCTAAAGGCAAGTTTTCAGAGGAACAGATTTATAACTGGTCCTATGCGGATGAACAAGCTGCTAAGCAGAATTGGCCGATAAATTCTGAAGAAGAAAATCCCTATGAAAATCTTCCCCAGCTCAACATGTTTACCTATCAGATGTCCAAGATGGTTACGGACAGGGTCAGTGCTGGGGCGGATTTTGGCAGTGAAACGGTTGATTTCGCCTTTGATTTGAATGAATTTTTCGCCACCAATGAATCGGGTAAGTTTATCCATGAAAAGGAAGTAAAAGAGTGGTTGAATACCCTGACTTCCAATGAAAAATACCCGTTCTCAACAAGAGAATTGCGCCGAGAAATCAAGCACAGCTTTTGGCTCTTGGACCGTGTTGCCTCTGCTAAGGCCCTGAAAAACCTGTTGGAAGACCACCCGACCTTTGACCGATATAAAATTGTGCTAGCAGCAGGCTCAATCAGCCAACGCGATAGTGAGGATCAGGAGGCTGTTGGTAGGTCATTGGATATGGTTAGGAAGGCCATCGCAGAAAACGATTATACTATCACCTTGTCAGTTGGTCAGTTAACGACTGGTGTGACCATTCCAGAGTGGACAGCAGTGCTGATGTTGAGCAATCTCCAATCGCCAGCCCTCTACATGCAGGCCGCCTTTCGTGCTCAGAACCCATATAGTTGGGTAGAAGGGGACAAGGTCTACCGCAAAGAACGTGCCTATGTCTTTGATTTTGCTCCTGAACGCACGCTCTCACTCTTTAGCGACTTTGCCAATAACCTTAGTCTGGCAACAGTGGGTGGTGCCGGAACCAGCCAAACCAGAGAGGAAAATATCCGCAATCTGCTCAATTTCTTCCCAGTTATTGCAGAAGATTGCGAAGGAAAAATGGTGGAAATTGATGCTCAGGCGGTCATGACAATTCCGAGCCAAATTCGAGCAGCAGAAGTTATCAAACGAGGCTTTATGTCTAATTTCCTTTTTGACAATATAGCTGGCATTTTCCGAGCAAGTCAGCAGATCTTGAAAATTTTGGATGACTTACCTGTTGAGCAACAAGGGAAAATCAGCCAAACTCCAGATAAACTTAAATTACCAGATATTGAAGTGGATGAAGAAGGACAGGTACAGGTTGCCGAAGAGCTGGTTATCAACCGTCAGGAAGTCCTATTTGGGACAAAAGTCTATGACTTGTTAGATACTGTGGAAGAGATGGTTGATCAGCTTGAATCAGTTGATAAGACCTTTGTTAGAACGGTACAGAGAGAAGTATCTTCTACCTTGGTGGAAGAATTAACTGCTGGGTATGGCTTAAGTAACCGTGAGAGCAAACAATTGGAGAAACAGATTCATTCAGAAATTGAAGAAGTGATCCAGTGGAGTGAAAAAGAGTTTGATATCCAACAAGCTCACTTGGATCAGGAGTTCCAAGAAGCCTTGAAGGAATCAACAGACGACTTACAAAAAGCAGTTCTGGAGCAAGCTTATCAAGTTAAGAAGGTAGAAGCTCATGAAGCCCATCAGGCAGAATTGCGCCAGCGTTTGGCTGAAAAGGTGCAGGACTTGCCTCATGATCTGGTCAAACAACAGGAAGTTAAGCAGTTGGAGCGTACTAAGGCCCAGGCTGAGGATGAGATTCGTGGGCATTTGCGTGGCTTTGCTCGTACTATTCCAAGTTTCATCATGGCTTATGGTGATGAGAAGCTGACCTTGAGCAACTTTGATACCTATGTGCCGGATGAAGTCTTTCATGAAGTGACTGGTATTCATCTCGACCAATTTCGTTACTTGCGTGATGGTGGTCCTGAATTTGCTGGTCATCTCTTTGACCAGCCGACCTTTGATCAGGCAGTCCAAGAATTTTTAAGAAAAAAAGCAGAGCTGGCAAATTATTTTGAAGATTTGGCTGAGGACATCTTTGACTATATTCCCCCTCAGAAAACCAATCAGATCTACACTCCGAAGAAGGTGGTTCGGAAGATGGTGGATGAGTTGGAAAAAGAAAATCCTGGCATCTTTGATGACCCCACAAAAACCTTTATCGACCTCTATATGAAGTCAGGCTTGTATATCACTGAGTTGGTTAAACGACTCTATAATAGCCAAGGTTTACAAGTAGCCTATCCTGATGGAAATGAACGTCTGAAACATATCTTGGAAAAGCAGGTCTATGGATTTGCACCAACTGCTATTATCCATAAGATTGCTTTAGAGTTTATCTTTGGCACCCTACCAGACACTATTAGTCGGAAGAATTTCCTGCAAGTGGATACTGTTCCTTATGCTAAGGAAGGCAAGATGCAGGAGTTGATAGATAAATCTTTTGGATAATGATTTGAAAAACTTGTCATTTTTGGCAAGTTTTTTCAAATACCGCACGAATGTCACCAGATGCGCTCGTGAAAAGCTGTTTCTCCCCCAGAAATCCGGCCCACTCTCTTCCCCTTTCCTATTTTTTCTGTTATACTAGACTAAAGAAAACGGTTACAAGAGGTGAAGTATGGAAATTAAAGAGATTATGAACATCTTGGAAGAGATGAAGGTAGGAGTATTTGCGACTGTAGATAGTGACGGGAATCCTCATGCTAGACATGCCCACATTACTGCAGCTAATGAAGAGGGAATCTTCTTTATGACCAGTCCTGAAACACATTTTTATAAGCAGCTGATGGAAGATGAGCGCCTAGCGATGACAGCCCTGTCGGAAGAAAGCTATCTCATTCAGGTCATTCGCATTGAAGGCCGTGCACGACCAGTGGAAAATGACTACCTAAAAACCATCTTTGCGGATAATCCCTACTACCAACACATTTACAAAGATGAATCCAGTGATGCCATGCAAGTTTTTCAAATCTATGAAGGCCGAGGCTTCTACCATAGCCTAACTCAGGGACATAAATATGTCTTTCCTGTAGGTGAGGGGCAATCAGGAAGCGCTCGTACGATTTAAAAGCAATTTGATAAATAGTGTAGTTGATAACCAGATTGTCAAAAATTGTGGTACAATAATCCCTATAGCGTATATAGAAACTAAGGAGGGATTGAAAGATGAGAGACGATATTAAAATCAACCATAGAGCAGCAGAACTATCTGACAAGCTAATTGAAGTATTAGAAAGTGTCTACGACCCCGAGATTGAACTAGATATTTACAATCTGGGCCTAGTGTATGAAATCAACCTAGATGAATCGGGTTTTTGTAAAATTGTCATGACTTTTACAGACGCAGGTTGTTCTTGTGCAGATACCATGCCTGAGGAACTCATCACAGCCCTCAAAGAGATTGATGGGATTAGAGATGTTGGTGTTGAGATTGTCTGGTCTCCCGCCTGGAAAATGACCCGAATTAGCCGATTGGGTCGCATCACTCTGGGAATTAGTCCAAAATAAAAAATGAGTTGTGAAATGCAACTCATTTTTTGTAGGTTTCATCGTATTGTCTGTCCAATTCTTCCATGGCTTCATAAATTGGTTTTGGAATCATGACGACTTGAGGGTTCAAGTCGACCATGCCAAAGCTAGGATCGATACATTCTTCCCAGTATTCCAAGTGTTTCTTGTCAATGTAGGATTCAGAGTTTTCGACCTCGATACCGCCCTCAGCTTGGACGGAGTACCAGTAGAGGTATTCTTGCCCATCGAGGACTTCGCGAAAGATGGTTTCGACATACATCTTCTCCCCTTGGAGGGTCAAAAGAGTATCTTCCATATGCTCGTTTAGGAAATTCATCCACTGGTCAACGACGGATGATTTGCCTTCTTTGACCCGAAAGCGGGAGAGTTCGACATGTAATTTCATTTGATTTTCTCCTATGGGAAAACCCTGCCGCAAAGACAGGGTTAGTGAGATAAGCTTATTTTTTACCAGTACGTTCTGGACGCCAGAAGTCTGTGACAGCTCCTTTTGAGGCGGAGGATACGGTGTGAGCGTATTTGCCAAGGACACCACGAGAGTAGAGTGGTGGAATGACCGTTTCTGCCTTGCGGCGCTCAATTTCCTCATCAGATACTTGCATGGTCAATTCTTTGGTATCCTGATCAACAATCACAGTATCGCCGTTGCGCAAGTAAGCGATTGGGCCGCCGTCCTGAGCTTCAGGGGCGATGTGGCCGACTACCAAACCGTAGGTACCGCCTGAGAAGCGGCCGTCGGTCAAGAGAGCGACAGACTCGCCCTGCCCCTTACCAACTAGGATGGAAGAAAGGGAAAGCATTTCTGGCATACCAGGCCCGCCTTTTGGTCCAACGTAGCGGACAACAACAACGTCGCCGTCCACGACTTCATCTGCCAGAACGGCTTCTACGGCAGCTTCTTCCGAGTCGTAGACCTTGGCAGGGCCAACATGACGGCGGACTTTCACGCCGGAAACCTTGGCAACAGCTCCTTCTGGTGCCAAATTACCGTGGAGGACAATCAAAGGTCCATCTGCTCGCTTAGGATTTTCTAGTGGCATGATGACATCTTGTCCCGGAGTGAGGTCAGGGGCATCCGCTAGGTTTTCTGCGACGGTTTTGCCGGTACAGGTCATGCAGTCGCCGTGGAGATAGCCGTTTTGGTAGAGGTATTTCATAACTGCCTGCACGCCGCCGACATTGTAGAGATCTTGGAAGACATAGCGTCCAGATGGCTTTAAGTCAGCCAAGTGCGGCACTTTTTCTTGGAAGGTATTAAAGTCATCAAGGGTCAATTCAACATTGGCAGCATGAGCCATGGCAAGTAAATGCAGGGTGGCGTTGGTTGAGCCGCCCAGGGCCATGACAACGGTAATGGCATTTTCAAAAGCCTTGCGGGTCATGATGTCAGATGGTTTCAAACCGAGCTCCAACATGCGGACAACTGCACGACCTGCTTCTTCAATATCGGCTTTCTTTTCAGCAGACTCAGCTGGGTGAGAGGAGGAGCCTGGCAGACTCATGCCTAGGGCTTCGATGGCAGAAGCCATGGTATTGGCAGTATACATACCGCCGCAGCCACCAGGTCCAGGGCAGGCATTGCACTCAAGGCGACGGACATCTTCTTCGGTCATGTCACCGTTGTTCCACTTACCGATGCCTTCAAAGACCGAAACTAGGTCGATGTCTTTCCCGTCAAGATTTCCCGGAGCAATCGTACCGCCGTAGGCAAAGATAGCAGGAATGTCCATGTTGGCAATGGCAATCATGGAACCTGGCATGTTCTTGTCACAGCCTCCGATAGCCACAAAGGCATCCACATTGTGGCCACCCATAGCCGCTTCGATAGAGTCTGCGATGATGTCGCGCGATGTCAGCGAGAAGCGCATGCCGGGGGTTCCCATGGCAATACCGTCGGCCACAGTAATGGTTCCGTATTGGACTGGCCAGCCACCAGCGTCCGTGACGCCTTCTTTGGCTAGTTTACCAAAATCGTGGAGATGGATATTACAAGGGGTATTTTCTGCCCAAGTTGAGATAACCCCGACAATCGGCTTTTCAAAGCTGTCGTCAGTCATACCTGTTGCGCGCAACATGGCGCGGTTGGGGGATTTGACCATTGAATCATAGACTGCGCTACGGTGACGGAGGTCTTTTAATGTATGTTTATCAGTCATGGGAAACTCTCCTAGTTTATTTTTTTTATTATACCATAGTTGCTTCGAATTTGTTGACTTGGAATTAAATAATGTGAAGTTTCTGAATTTTCAGTCAAAAAAATCAGGCTGGACAGGAGTCCAGCCTCGAATCTATGATGTAAGAACCTATATTCACAAGTAAAGTATTTTTATAATAAGAGGTGGTTTTTCGCTAATCAAGGCAGTTTTTTGAGGGAATGCTGATTGTATTTTGGAAAACGAACGGTGAATACGGGTTCTAATACTTTGTGAAAATCATTTCTTGTTCCGCTCACTGAGATGAACCTTAGTGCTATTACCGCCTCTGTTTTCTAGGTGCATGTTGATTTTCAGCTGTTTTAGAAGGATAGAGGAAACAGCTAACCTAACCTTGTCTTGCAACTGCCTCTCGTCTCGTCACTCTTGCGCTTTTCATCTCTGTCAGTGGCAGGCTGATGAGGGCAAGAGCGAGGAAGAATGCCCCTAGGTACCAGTATGGTTGGTCCAGCGTGGTAGAACGTCCCGACAGGTTGATAATGCCGCGGAGCAGAAAGCCAGCAGTTACGATAGCTATCCCTGAATTCCACAAATTATAGGTCAGGCGAGAAAGGTTTGGTTTGAATTGTAGGAATCCCAATAACAAAATTCCTCCAATCAAAGGCACAGAAAACATGTAGTGCATAAAGGCAGAGACCTCACCGTAGCTAAAGCTTTCATAGATACGACTGAAGATGAAGAGAAAAGCTGTGATGGCCAAGTAACTGATAAAGGTTCTTGGAAGCCGTGTAGTTGAATTAGTAACCGATGTAGACAATATCGCTCACCGCCCTTTCTGAGATAGTGTTTCCGTTTGTAGTAGGATTGTTGATGACTTGACCGTTGAAGTAGAGGGTTGAAGAACCACCGCCATCAAGGTTGTAGGCTGTTGTTGCTCCGTATTGTTTCATGACCTCGGCCAGTTGATAGAGGGTCAAACCTTCACTTTCATCTGTCCGTCCGTCTGATACAACGATGATGTAGTGGTTTTCGTCAATAATACCGATGGCTGTTCGTGGATTTGAAGACATGGCACGGCCCACTTCTGTGCTGGTATCAACAACGATTTCGCCATTTTCCACCAAGGTCGGACCGAAGGCAAGCAGGTTGACAACGCCATTGTCAATCAATTCCTGGGCACTTATTTCATTTTCATAAATGACTTCAAAGGATCCATCTGCATAGATGGCCAAGTCGCCGTAGGAAGCATTGTCACGGACAGTATCGCGGTAGAGAACTCCGTTTTTAATGACATAACCTGTTGAGTTTGCCCCGTAGTAGTCTCCGTTGACCGCCAGGATGGCATTGTTGGCCGCTGCGGTTTCAGATGTTTTAGCGGTGACATTGGTACCGTAGGTATTTTGGGCCAGAGCTGTTTTCAGGTATTCTGCTGAGCTGACCTGCACATCGGCAATATAGACCGTGGTGTTATTGGTTGTAATGGTTTCCAGGGTAATCTGGATATTGTCATCTGAATAGGATGTATCTGTGGTCGTCACATTGGTCGCGGTAGTGGCAACGGTACTGCTGGATTCCGTGCTTGAGCTGGTCGTCGTAGTCGCCGCCGTAGCGGATTCAACCGTTGTGATAGCCTCGGAGATGACGAAGGTTTTGAGGAGGGAATAAGTGAAGCCGCTTGTTAGAAGCATGCCGAATAGGGAAGCGTAAGCAAAGGGTTTTTTAAGCCATTTCATGGGAAAATGAGCTCCTTTCTTTAAAGATGACTTTCTTCTGAACAATCCATGAAGCGAAGAAAAGTAGGATACCAACGACAATTTTAACCAGATACAGGTTCATGCCGAGTAGTTGATGGAAAATATAGAGTAGGGCTGTATCACAGCCAAAGAGTGCCAAGGCCAAGGTGAAGTAAGCAGCCCCTGTAGTTTGAAGGCTATCCTGGTTTCGGAAGACCAACTTTTTATTGAGGGAGAAGTTACAGATAGCACTGGAAATCCGTGCGATGGTATTGGCCAGAATCAAGCGGACAGCAGTAGGGACGGGTGAGAGTATGGCCAACATGATGGCATAAACACCGTAATCTACCAGAAAGCCTCCGAAGGATGCCAGGGCAAATTTGAAGAGGTTTTTGTAAATCATCAGGCCATCTTGGATGGGGCGAAAGTGGGAACTTGCATTGTCATCGATATAGATGGTCTGGATGGGTACCTCCGCAATCTTGTAGCGCTTGCTGGCCATGGTCAGCATGTTCATCTCATATTCGTAACGATCACCCTCGATACTCAGCATAAACGGAATCATGTCAGTCTGGAAGCCGCGGAGACCTGTCTGTGTATCGCTGACAGCCACTCCTGTTTGCACTTTGAAAAGAAGACGAGTCAGCTTGTTGCCAAAGCGGCTACGGAAGGGAATGTCCGTAGTAAATTGGCGGACACCGAGAATAAGCTGGTTGGGCAAATTCATGGCTGCGCGTGCAACCCGGTCAATGTCAATAACGGCATGTTGCCCATCGGCATCAGTGGTCACGACAACGGCACTGTTGTTCAGTTCTTCTATATAACGAAAGGCTGTTCGGAGAGCCTGGCCCTTCCCCTTGTTTTGTTCATGGTGGAGGACTGTTGCATAGGCTTTTGCGTCTTGGATAATGTCCTTGGATGGCCCCGTACTCCCATCATCAACGACAATAATCTGACAATTCAATCGGTTTTTCATCACAATCAAGAGTTGGATTAGTTTTTCATCTGGTTGATAGGCTGGTATGACAACATAGTACATAGGATTACCTCGCATTCAATTTTCTTGATAAACACACTATAAGCAAGTTTCCTAAAACCAAGCTAAAACAAGGAGTTTCCTCATTTTTGCTTAAGTTTGAGTTAAGGAATGTTCGGGGGAAAGGCAGGAAATAGGAGAAAAGTAGGAATTTTCAGAAAATTTATTGACTTTATTTTGTGATGTGGTATGATAGAAGATACACTAGCGAGCTAGTCGGTTTAAAGGCTTTTAACGGATTTTCTGCTGGCTATCCAGGGTAATGTTTGGAAATAGAGAGGCTTAGAAGAAATCAAGTTGAAAGACAGTAGTCTATCATGTTATAATCAATAGTAAAAAGATAGAAACGAGAGGGGGAAGGTTCGTGCAAGAAATTTCACTAGAACAACCGCGTTCAGGTTCATTTCTCATTTTAGATACCTTGTATCAATTAGGTATCGATACTATTTTTGGCTATCCTGGTGGGGCAGTATTGCCGTTATATGATGCTATTTACCAATTTGAAGGGATTCATCATATTTTGGCTCGTCATGAGCAAGGGGCTGTCCATGAAGCAGAAGGATATGCAAAATCGTCTGGTAAGATTGGTGTCGCCTTGGTTACATCAGGTCCTGGGGCCACCAATGCCATCACAGGGATTGCGGATGCGATGGGAGATAGTGTGCCACTCCTAGTCTTTACAGGTCAGGTGGCGACACGCGGTATCGGTAAGGACGCCTTTCAAGAGGCGGATGTTCTGGGCATGACCATGCCGATTACTAAATATAATTATCAGATTCGAGACACTGCCGACATTCCTCGGGTGATTACGGAAGCAATCCATATTGCGACAACAGGTCGACCAGGTCCCGTAGTTATCGATGTTCCTAAGGATATTCAGGAGCAGCAAGTTGACTTCTACTATGACCCATCCGTTCATCTGCCGAGTTATCAGCCGACAGTTGAACCAAATGGACTTCAGGTAAAGAAAATCCTCCAACAGCTGTCTCAGGCCAAACAACCTGTCCTTTTAGCAGGAGGAGGAGTAAACTATGCAGATGCCAATCAAGAATTGATTGCCTTTGCAGAACGGTATCGCCTTCCTGTTGTATCGACCCTTCTGGGGTTGGGAGCCATGCCTATTGAGCATGAATTAGCGCTGGGTATGGGCGGTATGCACGGTTCTTACGCAGCCAACATGGCTATGGATCAGGCTGATTATATCATCAATATCGGTGCCCGTTTCGACGATCGGTTGACAGGAAATCCAACAACCTATGCACCGCATGCCACTGTTGCCCATGTTGACATTGATCCGGCAGAAATTGGAAAGGTGGTTAAGACAGCTATTCCTGTTGTCGGTGATGCCAAGGCCAGCTTGGAAGCCCTGCTGAAGTTGGACAAGGTTGACACCCATTATGCGGATTGGACAGCACAGGTTTTGGAAAATAAACGCCGTGCACCCTTCTGGTATGAAGAGGATCCAAACTTTATCAAACCTCAGGCAGCCATAGAATTGATTGGAAAACTGACAGATGGAGATGCCATCGTTGTGACAGATGTTGGTCAGCACCAGATGTGGACAGCTCAATTTTACCCCTACAAACATGCTCGTCAGCTTGTCACCTCTGGCGGTATGGGAACCATGGGCTTTGGTATTCCAGCAGCGATTGGGGCGAAATTGGCGAATCCAGATAAGGAAGTCATTGTCTTTGTTGGCGATGGCGGTTTCCAGATGACCAACCAAGAATTGGCTATTCTGAATGGTTACGGAGTACCAATCAAGGTTGTCTTGATTAACAATCATTCCCTAGGAATGGTACGCCAATGGCAGGAATCCTTTTATGAAAAACGCCGCAGTCAGTCAGTCTTTGATGCGGAGCCAAACTTCCAGCTTCTAGCAGAAGCCTATGGAATTGCCCATTATAGCTTTGACAATCCAGCAACCCTAGCAGAGGATATGAAGGTCATCTTGGAGGACAAACCGATGCTGATTGAGGTTCATATTTCAAAAGCAGAACACGTTCAACCAATGGTGCCAGCTGGCAAGAGCAATGCAGAAATGTTGGGGGTGAAGTTCAATGCGTAGAATGTTAACAGCAAAATTACGAAATTCTTCAGGCGTCCTCAACCGCTTTACAGGTGTCATGTCCCGTCGCCAAATCAATATCGAGTCTATCTCCGTAGGCCCGACTGAATTGGAAGGAATTTCACGGGTAACCGTCATTGTCGATGTGACAACGATGGATGAAGTTGAGCAAATCATCAAGCAACTCAACCGCTTGATTGATGTGGTTCGCGTTCGCGATATTACAGACATTCCCCACCTTGAGCGTGAGGTGCTTCTGGTTAAAATAGTGGCCCCGCCAACCAAGCGAGCGGAAATTTTAGCCATTATCCAACCCTTCCGTGCCAGCGTCGTTGATGTTGCGCCGCACTCCATCACGATTCAAATGACTGGTGATGGAGACAAAATTGATGCCCTTCTACGCGTGATTCAACCCTACGGGATTAAAAATATCGCACGGACAGGGGCAACTGGTTTCAGCAGAGATTAGTCTCTCATTGATAGAAAAAAGAACATAGAAAAGAGAACATTATGGCAGTAGAAATGCAATATGAAAAAGATGTAACAGTAGCAGCACTTGATGGCAAACGCATTGCAGTCATCGGATATGGTTCACAAGGTCATGCCCATGCTCAAAACTTGCGTGACACAGGACACGATGTTATCATCGGTGTGCGTGCTGGTAAATCATTTGACAAGGCAAAAGAAGATGGTTTTGAAACCTTTGAAGTAGCAGAAGCTGCCAAACAAGCGGATGTCATCATGATTTTGGCTCCAGACGAAATCCAAGCAGACCTTTACAATGAAGAAATTGCACCAAACTTGGAAGCAGGCAATGCCCTAGGCTTCGCCCATGGTTTCAACGTTCACTTTGAATTTATCAAGGTCCCAGCTGATGTGGATGTCTTCATGTGTGCACCGAAAGGCCCAGGTCACTTGGTTCGTCGTACCTTTGAAGAAGGTTTCGGTGTGCCAGCCCTCTATGCCGTTTACCAAGACGCAACTGGCAATGCGAAACACATCGCTATGGACTGGGCAAAAGGTGTTGGTTCAGCCCGTGTCGGTCTTTTGGAAACAACCTTCAAAGAAGAAACAGAAGAAGACTTGTTCGGTGAGCAAGCGGTTCTCTGCGGTGGCTTGACAGCGCTTATGCAGGCTGGTTTTGAAGTCCTGACAGAAGCAGGCTACGCACCAGAATTGGCTTACTTTGAAGTCTTGCACGAAATGAAACTCATCGTTGACCTTGTCTACGAGGGTGGTTTCAAGAAAATGCGTCAATCCATCTCAAACACGGCTGAGTTCGGTGACTACGTATCAGGTCCACGCGTAATCACAGACCAAGTTAAAGAAAACATGAAGGCAGTTCTTGCTGACATCCAATCAGGTAAATTCGCCAATGACTTCGTTAACGACTACAAAGCAGGTCGTCCACGCATGGAAGCTTACCGCAAAGAAGCAGAAGGCTTGGCGATTGAAAAAGTCGGTGCAGAACTCCGCAAGGCAATGCCATTTGTTAGCCGTAACGATGACGACTCATTTAAAATCTACAACTAGATTTTCCACCTTGCAGTTTTACAGACAGAAGAAGGATTCGAGCCTGGGCATAACGTCTAGGCTCTCTTATTGGACCCTATATAGTCGTTTAGTTTTTCTTTTATTACTTCGTTAACTCGCTTTGCCGTACTCCAGTACTGCCTGCAGCTCGTTGCCTAGTACTAAAAGTAAACTAAAAGACTATATCAGGTATCGCTTGAATGACGTGGATGAGAGTTCAAGAATGCCTTTAATCTGGCAGTCCTCTTTTGTGCCATCTGCAGAGAATAGAAGAAAATTAGGGATTTTAAGTATAAATACTATGTTAATCGCTGTAAAATTGATACAATAGATATAAATAGAAAGAAAAAAGTGCAATATGATTTCAGCAAGAAATGTAGAGCAGGCATATTCTGTTCTGAAAGATGTTGTTGTTCGCACCCCCCTAGACTATAATCGCTATCTATCTGAGCGTTATGGGGCGAACATCTATCTAAAAAGGGAAAATGAACAGCGGGTGCGTTCCTTTAAAATACGGGGGGCTTATTATGCTATCTCCCAGCTACCAGAAGAGGCAAAAGAACGCGGAGTAGTCTGCGCCTCGGCGGGCAACCATGCCCAAGGTGTAGCCTATACCTGTCAAGAAATGCAGATTCCTGCCACCATCTTTATGCCCATCACAACACCGCAACAAAAGATTAGTCAGGTCAAATTTTTTGGCGGTGACTATGTGACGATACGCTTGGTTGGAGATACCTTTGATGAATCCGCAAGTGCTGCCCAAGCCTTCACTCAGGAAACAGGAAAAGTATTTATTGACCCCTTTGATGACGCCAATGTTCAAGCTGGCCAGGGAACAGTCGCCTATGAAATTTTAGATGAGGCCCAGGAACAATCCATCAGTTTTGATCAGTTGTTGGTTCCAGTCGGTGGTGGCGGTCTCATTGCAGGAGTGTCTGCTTATTTTAAAGACCAGGCACCAGAAGTGAAAATCGTTGGAGTGGAGGCCAGCGGAGCCCGCTCTATGAAGGCTGCTTTTGACAAAGGCCGTCCTGTGAAATTACCTGAAATTGATAAGTTTGCAGATGGGATAGCGGTCCAAAAAGTCGGCAAATCCACCTATGAAGTTGCCCGAAAATATGTTGATCAACTGATCGGGGTGGATGAAGGCTGGATTTCAGAGACAATCTTGGACCTATATTCTAAATTAGGAGTCGTTGCAGAACCAGCTGGAGCAGCAGCCATAGCAGCCCTCGAAGTCTTGAAAGACCAAATCAAGGGGCAGACCATCTGCTGTATCATTTCAGGAGGCAATAATGATATTAACCGCATGCCTGAAATGGAAGAACGTGCCCTTATTTATGAAGGGGTCAAGCATTATTTCGTTGTCAATTTCCCTCAAAGACCGGGTGCCTTACGCGAGTTTGTAAACCATATTTTGGGGCCAAACGATGATATTACTCGATTTGAGTATATCAAACGTGCCAATAAGGGGACTGGTCCGGTATTGATCGGGATTGCCCTTGGTGATAAGCATGACTACGCTGATTTTATCAGCCGCTTAGAAGGCTTTGATCCGCAATATATCAATTTGCATGAGAATGATTCTCTTTATAAAATGCTCGTTTAGGAGGAAATTATGGTACTTGGTCCATTTATTTTTATCGGCGGTTTCTTGTTCTTTGTATTTATCGCTTTGATTTTGATTGTCTCAGGCCTCTATGTGGTCAAGCAGCAGACAGTAGCTATTATCGAGCGCTTTGGTCGTTATCAGAAGACATCTGCTTCAGGTATCAATTTTAAAATTCCTTTTGGAGTTGATGTCATCGCTGCGCGGATTCAACTCCGTATGCTCCAAAGCGAAATTATCGTGGAAACAAAAACGCAGGATAACGTCTTTGTTACCATGAATGTTGCCACCCAGTATCGGGTAAATGAGCAAAATGTCACTGATGCCTACTACAAACTCATGCACCCAGAAGCTCAGATAAAATCCTATATCGAAGACGCCCTGCGTTCATCAGTTCCCAAATTGACCTTGGATGAATTGTTTGAGAAAAAGGATGAAATTGCCCTTGAGGTGCAAAAGCAGGTGGCAGAAGAAATGTCGACCTACGGTTATGTCATTGTTAAAACCTTGATTACCAAGGTAGAACCAGATGCCGAGGTCAAGCAATCAATGAACGAAATCAACGCTGCCCAACGGAAACGGGTAGCAGCCCAGGAATTGGCAGAAGCTGACAAGATTAAGATTGTAACAGCGGCCGAAGCAGAAGCCGAGAAAGACCGCCTGCACGGGGTCGGTATTGCGCAACAGCGGAAGGCCATTGTGGATGGATTGGCAGATTCGATCCGCGAGCTGAAAGAATCCAATGTCAGCCTCTCAGAAGAGCAGATTATGTCTATCTTACTGACTAACCAATATCTGGACACTTTAAATAATTTTGCGCAAGGAGGTAATAATACAATTTTCCTACCGGGCAACCCGGAGGGAGTCGAGGATATCCGTACTCAAATATTGTCAGCATTGAAAGTTAAGTAAATTTAGCAAAAACCGAACAATTTACTTGACAAAATGTGCTATTCCATATTATACTTAGTTGCACGAATAAAATAGAAAGGGGCTTCTCATGACCAGTTACGAAAAAGTTGCCGCAGTGGTAAATTGGGTCCGTGAAAAGAAAATCACTGGTTACCGTATCAGTAAAGAGACAAATGCTCGTGAAATGTCAGTTATTGCTCTTGCGCAAGGCCGCGCTAAAATCGATAACATCTCATTTGCGACTGCATTGGGTTTGATTGATTTTTACGACAAAAATCATAAGAAATTTGAAAACTAATCGCAACTTCTTGTTGAATTAGCAAAAAGAGTTCGTTGTGAACTCTTTTTTGTTTTGCCACAAGGTCTTTTTCTTAGCGCTACAGTATAAAAAAAGCCCAGCAGTCAGGTCTTTGGAACAGATTGCTAGGCTTATTATATTTGTGTGACATTCTCTTTATTGGTAGGGAGAGAAGGACAATCAATAGTTGCTGTATGGGCGGTATCAAACTTCAGTAGGGTCTGACAGCTTGCTGCCTAGGAAGGATTTGCATTGAGCAGGGAATTATCCGAGGAAACGTTGGAGGAAGGTGCGTGTGCGTTCTTCTTGGGGATCCTCGAAAATTTGTTGAGGACTTCCTTCTTCGGCGATAAGGCCTTTGTCCATGAAGATAACACGGTCAGAGACATCGCGGGCAAATTCCATCTCATGTGTGACAATGAGCATGGTTAGGCCAGATTTTGCCAAGTCTTTCATTGTTTTTAACACTTCGCCAACCATTTCAGGATCTAGGGCAGAAGTTGGTTCATCAAAGAGGATGACTTCTGGATTGACAGATAGGGCGCGAGCAATGGCGACCCGTTGCTTTTGTCCTCCGGAAAGTTGGCTCGGCTTAGCAGTCCAATACTGTTCCGTCATACCAACGCGGTTGAGGTTTTCTTTGGCAATTTTCTCAGCTTCTGCTCGGTCGCGTTTGAGGACGGTAGTTTGTGCCACAATCGCATTTTCCAAGACATTGAGATTGTTAAAGAGGTTGAAGGACTGGAAGACCATGCCCAGCTTTTCGCGATAGGCAGTGAGATTGTAGCCTTTGGCTAAGACATCTTGGCCGTGGTAAAGGATTTGTCCCTCTGTAGGAGTTTCTAAGAGGTTGATAGAGCGTAGGAAGGTTGATTTTCCAGAGCCTGATGAGCCGATGATGGAAATGACCTCTCCTTTTTCAACGGTAACTGAGATGTCCTTTAGGACTTGGTTTTGTCCGAAAGATTTTTTTAAATTCTTGATTTCGAGGACGATATTCTTAGTCATGAAGCACCTCCGTTTGCATTTGGTTGGCACCTGTTGTGTAGTTATCCATATCGAAGCCTTTTTCAATCGCGCGTAGGATACGGGTGACAGTGAAGGTCAGGATAAAGTAGATGATGGCAATGACAGTAAAGGTCTGGAAGTATTGATAGGTCTGTGTTGCGACGGTGTTTCCAGAGAAGTAGAGTTCCACAACGGAAATGACATTCAATACAGATGTGTCCTTGATATTGATGACAAATTCATTACCAGTAGCTGGCAGGATATTGCGGATCACCTGTGGCAGTACAATCTTGCGCATGGTCTGGTTATGGGTAAAACCGAGAGCAGTTGCGGCTTCAAATTGTCCCTTATCAACAGCGAAGATACCACCGCGGACAATTTCGCTCATATAAGCACCTGTGTTAATAGAGACGATAAAAATCGCTGCCAAGGTGCGGTCAAGGTTGAGGCCAAAGGCTTGGGCAGTCCCGTAGTAGATAACCATAGATTGTACAATCATCGGTGTGCCACGGAAGACTTCAATGTAAATGTTGATGAGCCAGCCTAGGACTTTTTGGACAATGGCCATAGCTTTGCTGCTGGCCGTTGGTGCAGTACGGAAGACACCGATTAGAAGACCGATACCTGTCCCAATGACAGTTCCTAAAATAGAAATCAGCAAGGTCATGCCAGTCCCGCGTAGGAGCTGCTGCCAGTTATTGACAACAATATTCCATACCTGAGTAATGAAGGAAGGTTCTTCCTCTGTTGCTTCTTCTACAGGCTGGTTCTCAATCATTTGGTCCATGAGAGCCACTTGTTCTTCTTCAGAAAAGGCTGCCAAGGCTTGGTTGACTTGCTCAATTCGCTCGTCATCCTTGCGCATGCCGACAGCAATTTCAGCATCGGATGGTGAAACCTCAAATCCAGGGTCGAGGGTCAGCATTTTAAAGGCCTTGTTGGCTGCTTCAGCGGTCAGTGCTTCTGGGCGTTCGGAGATGTAGGCGTCAATAATGCCTGAAGCAAGGGCTTGGCGCATTTGTGAAAAGTCACCCATCGGTGTTTGGATAACTGCTCCTTCCAACTGGGGCAGGAGATCCACATGCCAAACTCCCTGCTGGGCAGTGATGTTAGCACCAGCAAAATCCGAGATACTTGTGGCATTTGCAAATTGCCCTTCTCGAGCTACGACCATGACAGGCTCGCTGGTGTAGTAGCTGTCTGAAAAGGCGATTTCCTTTTTTCGTTCCTCTGTCGGACTCATTCCGGCGATAATCATATCGATTTTACCAGAGGTTAGGGCAGGGACAAGACCTTCCCACTTGGTTTTCACCACTAGGAGTTCCTTGTCCAAGGCCGCGGCAATTTTTTTGGCAACTTGGACATCGTATCCGTTGGCAAACTGATTGGTTCCCTCAATGGGAACTGCTCCGTTGCTGTCGTCTTCCTGGGTCCAGTTGAAGGGAGCGTAGGCAGCCTCCATTCCAACTCGGAGGTATTCATCTGCTTTGACGCCTGTCACCGTGCTAAAAACAGCAAGAAGCGCCAGCAGGAAGATGCTGAGTTTCTGTTTCATAATGTCTCCTTACAAAATGTATTGTACTATTGTATAAAAAATTCTGACAAATTTCAATGTTCCTGCGTTTTTATTCATAAAATTATTTTTTTATTCACTACCTAATTTGTGTTATAATGGTAACAAGAGTCAAAAGGAGTAGATTATGCTAATAGAAATTTTAAAGGCTATCTTTTTTGGTATCGTTGAAGGAATTACAGAATGGTTGCCAATCTCTTCTACAGGGCACCTTATTCTGGTGCAGGAATTTATTCAGCTGAAGCAGGACAGTCAATTTATTGAAATGTTTAATATTGTCATCCAGCTGGGAGCTATATTGGCGGTGATGACCATTTATTTCAAGCGTCTCAATCCTTTTCAGCCTGGTAAAAGTCCTAGGGAGGTACGCTTGACCTGGCAACTCTGGGCCAAGGTGGTGATTGCTTGTGTGCCATCTATTTTGATTGCCCTGCCCTTTGATAGTTGGTTTGAAAAGCATTTTAACTACATGGTTCCCATCGCCCTTGCCTTGGTGATTTATGGGGTGGCCTTTATCTGGATTGAGCAGCGCAATAAAAATGTGGAGCCTCGTGTGACCACTCTTGCTAAGTTGCCGTATAAGACAGCTCTGCTGATTGGTTGCTTTCAGGTGCTCAGCATTGTCCCAGGAACCAGTCGTTCAGGTGCGACCATTTTAGGGGCCATTATTCTGGGAACCAGTCGGACGGTGGCAGCTGATTTTACCTTCTTTTTAGCCATTCCAACCATGTTTGGCTACAGTGGTTTGAAGGCTGTTAAGTATTTTCTTGATGGAAATAGCCTCACTATGGAGCAGGTATTTATTCTGCTGGCGGCCAGTCTGACGGCCTACCTTGTTTCCCTCGTCGCAATTCGCTTCTTAACAGACTACGTTAAGAAGAATGATTTTACAGTATTTGGCTACTACCGCATCATTCTTGGGGCTATTTTGCTGATTTATTCGTTTTTGACATTTATTTTCTAAAGCAGGCTTTCCTGCTTTTCTTTTGTCTTTCAGGAACTGTTTTAGTATAATGGTAGGAGATTTGTATGAGAATGATTCATCATCCAGTTTATTTTTAGTAGACGATGGAGAAATTTCACCTGAGCCATACTAAAAACTGGAAAAGGATACGATTGACAGGTACCGTACTTGGTAAAATCTGCTGCAAGCATGCACTAGCGAAAGTCTAGGATATGTGCATGGAGGAGATTTTGAGAGTTTGTTACCAGTAATACTGATGTTAGAGTGAGGTCGCCTATGAAAATGAAACAAATTAGTGATTCAACCTTGAAAATCACGATACTATTGGAAGATTTAGAAGAGCGTGGGATGGAAATCGCTGATTTTTTGATTCCGCAGGAAAAAACGGAAGATTTTTTCTACTCTGTTTTGGATGAGTTGGAATTGCCTATGACCTTCCGTGAGAGTGGCATGCTGAGTTTTCGTGTGACACCAAAGCCGGATAAGGTGGATATTTTTGTCACCAAATCGGACATTGATAAGAATTTAGATTTTGATGAGTTGGCAGATTTGCCAAACTTTGAAGATGTTGCCAATATGACACCTGATGAGATCTTGAAAACCTTGGAGCAGACGATTCGCGAGCGGACTGCAGGTGATGACAAGGCTGTGCGGCATTTGGAAGAGGTAGAGCAAGCTGAGGCAAGTGAAGAACGGTACGATCCGTATATCTACTATATTTTGGAGTTTTCCGACCTGACGGAGGTGATTGCTTTTGTGGACACCATCGACTACCCTGTTGAGGAATCGGAACTGTATAAGATGGATGGCCATTATTATCTGACGGTGCTAGTCAGCATTGCAGAGCGTTCTAGGCAATATCCAGACTATATTTTGTCACGGATGATAGAATTTACCAAAGATTCCAAGCTAACGAGACCGGTCTTGCAAGAACATGGAATTGCCCTGCTCTTGCAGGATGCGATTGAAGAGCTGAGGAAGGTTCAGCTGGCATGATTCCATTTGCTCTGAAGTATATTATTGTTGTTATTTCGACTGTGATTTTGGCCGCTATCGCAACTCCCTTGGTTCGGTTTCTGGCCTTTCGTATTGGCGCAGTCGATAATCCTAATGCACGACGGATCAATAAGGTACCCATGCCTTCTGCGGGAGGTCTAGCGGTCTTTTTTGCCTTTGCAGTGGCGACTCTTGGTTTTTTGCCGATGATTGTCACCCGTGTGGATTATCAAGGAACCTATTTTGATTATGTCTGGCCCCTGGTTTTGGCTGGTGGTCTTGTCGTGTTGACAGGTCTTATTGATGATGTTAAGGAATTGAAGCCTTTGCCGAAGATGCTGGGAATCGTGGCAGCGGCTTCGGTCATTTGGTTCTTTACAGATTTTCATTTCCACGGCTTCAAGTTTCCTTTTGGTGGGCCATTTGTCCCTTTTCCAGAATGGATTTCCTTTTTCCTGACTGTTTTGTGGATTGTGTCCATTACGAATGCGGTCAATCTGATTGATGGCCTGGATGGCTTGGTTTCAGGTGTTTCCATTATTTCCTTGACAACCATGGGGATTGTCTCCTACTTTTTCCTCCGCGACAGCAATGTCTTTCTGAGTGTAACGATTTTTGTGTTGGTGGCAGCGATAGCGGGTTTTCTTCCCTATAATTATCACCCGGCCATCATCTATCTAGGAGATACAGGCGCCCTCTTTATTGGCTTTATGATTGGTGTCCTGTCTCTTCAGGGCTTAAAAAATTCCACCGCGGTCGCAGTCGTGACGCCGATGATTATCTTGGGAGTGCCGATTACCGATACGGTCGTAGCCATTATTCGCCGGAAATTATCTGGTCAGAAGATATATGAAGCAGACCGCATGCACCTCCACCATCGCTTGTTGTCCATGGGCTTGACCCATCGTGGGACGGTGCTGGTGATTTACGCCATTTCCTTCATTTTTTCATTGACATCTCTCTTGCTCAATGTATCTAGTCGCATTGGGGGAACCCTCTTGGTGATTGGGCTCTTGTTGGGAGTGCTGCTCATGAGTGAGCTGATAGGGATTTTTGGTGAAAATCGTACCCCGCTTCTCAATGCTCTTCGCTTCATTGGCAATAGCGGTTACCGTCAGGAAATCATCGCTGGCTGGAAGGAAAAAAGGGCTATAAAGCAGCACTCAAAAAAACAGAAGTAAATCTATCGGACGCAGAAGGAGCCTTCAAGGCTCTTTTTTGGTATAATTAGAAAGATAATAAACAAAGGAGACCAGCATGTCAGTATTAGAAATCAAAGACCTTCATGTGGAAATCGAAGGCAAGGAAATCCTGAAAGGTGTCAACTTGACCCTCAAAACAGGGGAAATCGCCGCTATCATGGGACCGAACGGAACAGGGAAATCAACCCTTTCAGCAGCCATCATGGGTAATCCTAGCTACGAAGTGACCCAAGGGGAAGTCTTGTTTGACGGTGTCAACATCTTAGAATTGGAAGTGGACGAGCGTGCCCGCATGGGACTTTTCTTGGCCATGCAATACCCATCAGAAATCCCAGGGATTACCAACGCAGAATTCCTTCGTGCAGCTATGAACGCTGGCAAGGAAGATGAGGACAAGATTTCTGTCCGTGACTTCATCACCAAGTTGGATGAAAAAATGGAACTCCTCAACATGAAAGAGGAAATGGCAGAGCGTTACCTCAACGAAGGTTTCTCAGGTGGTGAGAAAAAACGCAATGAAATCCTGCAATTACTCATGTTGGAACCTACTTTTGCTCTTCTTGACGAGATTGATTCAGGCTTGGACATCGATGCCCTTAAAGTCGTGTCAAAAGGTATTAATGCTATGCGTGGCCAAGGTTTCGGTGCCATGATTATCACCCACTACCAACGCTTACTCAACTACATCACCCCTGACGTTGTCCATGTCATGATGGAGGGCCGTGTCGTGCTTTCAGGCGGACCAGAATTGGCACAACGCTTGGAAAAAGAAGGTTATGTCCAAGTCGCAGCTGAGCTTGGCATTGACTACAAAGAAGATGACATTTAAGTCTTTGGAGGAAGCTATGACCAAAGAAAAAATTCAAGAATTTTCAGCCTTGCAGGCAGAACCAACTTGGTTGACAGACCTGCGTCTTAAGGCTTTTGACAAAATAGCAGAGCTGGACTTGCCGGTTATCGAGCGGGTCAAGTTTCACCGTTGGAATCTGGGCGACGGAAGCCTAGCCACAAATGATGAAATCGGAGCAGTTCCAGATTTTACCGTTATCGGTGACAATCCCATGCTGGTACAGGTTGGCAGTCAAACTGTCCTAGAACAATTACCAGCCGACCTTGTAGAAAAAGGCGTGGTCTTCACAGACTTTGCCTCAGCCATGGACGTCATTCCAGATGTGCTTGAAAAATATCTCGGCTCTGCTGTAGCCTATGACGAGCACAAATTGGCAGCTTACAACACCGCTTATTTTAACGCAACAGCTGTCCTCTACGTGCCAGATAATGTTGAAATCGACCAGCCAGTTGAAGGTATCTTCTACCAAGACAGCACCAGTCCAGTTGCCTTTAACAAGCGTGTTCTCATCATCGCTGGAAAAAATACCAAGCTCAATTACCTAGAACGCTTTGAAAGTCTGGGTGACGGAGCAGTGGCAACTTCAGCCAACATTCTGGTAGAAGTGATTGCCCTTGCTGGTAGCCAAATCAAGTTTGCGGCTATTGACCGCCTTGGTAAGCATTTGGATACCTACCTCAACCGCCGTGGCTATCTCGGGAATGATGCTAGCATTGACTGGGCCATTGGTTTGCTCAATAAGGGCAATGTTGTGGCGGATTTGGATACGGATTTGAAAGGAAATGGCAGTCATGCCAACCTTAAGGTTGTTGGTCTTTCATCAGGTCGTCAGGTCCAGGGCGTTGATACTCGTGTGACCAACTACGGTAACAACTCCGTCGGTCACATCCTGCAACATGGGGTTATCCTTGAACATGGGACCCTGACCTTCAACGGTATCGGCCACATTGTTCGTGGTGCCAAAGGTGCGGATGCCCAGCAGGAAAGCCGTGTCCTCATGCTGTCTGACAAGGCACGTTCCGACGCCAACCCAATCCTTCTCATTGACGAGAACGAAGTTACAGCTGGACACGCAGCCTCTATTGGTCAGGTGGATCCAGAGGATATGTACTATCTCATGAGCCGCGGCTTGGACCGAGCAACAGCGGAACGCCTCGTTATTCGCGGCTTCCTAGGCGCGGTCATCACTGAAATCCCAGTCAAGGAAGTCCGCGATGAAATGATTGCAGTGATTGAAGACACATTGACAAAGAGATAAGCGGATAGAGTAGTTGGTAAAAATGGAGAAACAGACAATGGAAAACCTTCCGCAGGTAAGACTCGAAAAACTGCAACTGGTCGATCAGGAAGAATTTATTCATGCCAATCAAGCAGCATTTAACTACGGAGCCTTAGAAGAATTTGGGCCACGACATACTTATTTTGAGGAAGAGGGACAGATTATTTCCCGTGAGACCATCCTCCGTTCCTTGAAATACGGTCAGGCCTATTGGATAGTCTGGAATGGTAAACGAGTTGGAGGTTTGGTTTTGCTGATAGATGGACAAAGGGGTGA
Source organism: uncultured Streptococcus sp. (assembly GCA_945864085.1). Lineage (GTDB taxonomy): Bacteria > Bacillota > Bacilli > Lactobacillales > Streptococcaceae > Streptococcus. The sequence continues at coordinate 48,591 of CAMBAD010000001.1, read as the reverse complement.
ATTAGAAACCTTATTTACCTCTCCAGAGGTCCACAGCAAGGGACTTGGTTTTGCTGCCTGGAAAGCTGTTGAACACCAGTTCCCGCAAGTGGCAGTTTGGGAAACAATCACCCCTTATTATGATCAGCGCAATATCCATTTTTATGTCAATCGCTGTGGTTTTCATATTATTGAATACTACAACCATTTCCACCAACAGGCAACTTTAGGAAGTAAGGGAAAGCAAAGTATTTTGGAACAATTCCCTGAAGGATTCTTCCGCTTTGAAAAACGTATGAATGAGTGAGAGGAGCACCTATGTTAGAATATTGCAGGGCAGATTTTCCAATCCTAGACCAACTTGTCAACGATGAGCCACTGGTCTACCTGGACAATGCTGCGACCACCCAAAAACCTCAGCAGGTTCTGGATGTGCTTGCTGATTACTATCATAAGGATAATGCCAATGTTCACCGTGGCGTCCACACGCTTTCGGAGCGGGCGACAGCCCGCTACGAAGCGGCACGTCAGACGGTTGCAGATTTTATTCATGCCAAGTCTAGCAAGGAAATCCTCTTCACCAGAGGAACGACCACCAGTCTTAACTGGGTGGCTCAGTTTGCCAGAGAAGTTCTCCAGCCAGACGACCAAGTGATTATCTCGGTCCAGGAACACCACTCCAATATCATCCCTTGGCAGCAAGCTTGTCAGCAAACAGGGGCCAAGCTCCGCTATGTAGCCCTAAAAGACGGGGAAATCGATGTAGCTGAGCTGAAAAGTCTCTTATCTCCCAAGACCAAGTTCGTGTCCCTAGCCCATATTTCTAATGTTTTGGGGAGCCTTGCTCCTATTAGGGAAATAGCAGAGCTGGTGCATGCAGTTGGTGCCTATTTGGTAGTGGACGGTGCCCAGTCTGTGCCCCACATGCCTGTGGATGTCCAAGAGTTGGATGTGGATTTCTTTGCCTTTTCAGGACATAAAATGCTCGGTCCGACAGGAATCGGCGTCCTCTATGGCAAAGAAGACCTGCTCAATCGCATGTCACCTGTCGAATTTGGTGGTGAAATGATTGATTTTGTTTACGAACAATCTGCCACGTGGAAAGAATTGCCTTGGAAGTTTGAAGCAGGCACACCCAATATTGCAGATGCCATCGGCCTTGCCGCAGCGATTGACTACTTGAATCAAATCGGTATGGACGCTGTTCGTCGCCATGAGGAGGAATTAATCGCCTACCTCTGGCCTAAATTGCAGGCTATTCCAGGCTTGACCATTTATGGTAGTCAAGATGTGAGCAAACGGACAGGCCTTGTCGCCTTTAACTTGGACGACTTGCACCCGCATGACGTTGCAACTGCCTTAGACTATGAAGGTGTCGCAGTACGAGCAGGCCATCACTGTGCCCAGCCCCTACTCAAGTATTTGCAGGTGCCAGCCACCGTGCGAGCAAGTTTTTACATCTATAACACCAAGGCTGATTGTGACAAGTTGGTCGAGGCTTTGATGAAGACAAAGGAGTTTTTCAATGGCCCTATCTAAACTAGACTCGCTCTACATGGCTGTCGTATCAGAACATTCCAAATCGCCTCGCCATCGTGGCAGTCTGGCAGGAGTTGAAACCTTAGAACTCCACAACCCAACCTGTGGCGATGTGATTGAATTGTCCGTCAAGATTGAAAACGGAGTCCTTGTAGACATCGCCTTTGACGGAGCAGGCTGCACCATCTCCACAGCCTCAGCCTCTATGATGACCGAGGCTGTCCTTGGCAAAGAGATTGCTCACGTTGAAGAACTGGCAGAAATCTTCTCACAAATGGTCCAAGGGCAAGAAGACGCACGCCAAAAAGAGTTAGGGGACGCCTCGCTCCTTGCAGGCGTAGCCAAATTCCCTCAGCGTATCAAATGTGCCACACTCCCATGGAATGCCCTGAAGAAAGCACTAGAACGCAGTGAGAGTGCTGACTGAGCACCAACGAATAAACAAAAAACGAAAATCATACAGAAAGGATTGTTCAGTTTCTGATTGGAATTGAACAGGCTCAGCAAGCATTGAAGAGGGTGTAACTACTATTTTCATACTTTTTGGGCTTAAAATCTTATATTATGTCAGAAGAAAGAATTGAACCTACCCCGATTGACCTTGGGGAATACAAATTCGGTTTCCATGATGAGAACGTGGAACTGGTGGCTTCGACTGGTAAGGGCTTGAGTGAAGATGTCATTCGCGAAATGTCCCGTATCAAAGGCGAGCCTGAATGGATGTTGGAATTCCGTTTGAAATCCTACGAAACCTTCAAGAAAATGCCTATGCAGACTTGGGGAGCCGACTTGTCTGAACTGGATTTTGATGACATTGTTTACTATCAAAAACCGTCAGATAAGCCAGCGCGCAGCTGGGACGATGTACCAGACAAAATCAAAGAAACCTTTGAACGCATTGGTATTCCAGAAGCTGAGCGTGCTTACCTGGCAGGAGCTTCTGCCCAGTACGAATCAGAAGTGGTCTACCACAACATGAAGGAAGAGTACGACAAGCACGGCATTATCTTTACAGATACCGACACAGCCCTCAAGGAACACCCAGAAATCTTCAAAAAATATTTTGGAAAACTCGTTCCGCCGTCAGATAATAAACTAGCTGCCCTCAACTCAGCGGTTTGGTCAGGTGGGACCTTCATCTACGTACCAAAAGGCGTTAAATTGGATATTCCACTCCAAACCTATTTCCGTATCAACAACGAGGGAACAGGTCAGTTTGAACGCACCCTCATTATCGTGGATGAAGGAGCAAGCGTTCACTATGTAGAAGGCTGTACCGCTCCGACGTACTCAACGGCTAGTCTCCACGCAGCTATTGTGGAAATTATTGCCCACGAAGGTGCCTATATGCGTTACACCACTATTCAAAACTGGTCAGATAACGTTTATAACCTAGTAACCAAGCGTGCTCGTGCTGAGAAAAATGCTACAGTTGAGTGGATTGACGGAAACCTTGGTGCTAAGACGACCATGAAATACCCTGCGGTTTACTTGGAAGGCGAAGGAGCTCGTGGTACCATGTTGTCCATTGCCTTTGCCAACAAGGGTCAGGTACAGGATACCGGTGCCAAGATGATTCACAATGCACCGCGGACCTCATCGTCTATCGTATCCAAATCCATTGCCCGTGGCGGTGGAGAAGTCAACTACCGCGGTCAAGTCACTTTTGCTAAAAACTCAGCCAAGTCAATCAGTCACATCGAGTGTGACACCATTATTATGGATGATATTTCTAAGTCAGATACCATTCCATTCAATGAAATCCACAACTCACAAGTGGCCCTCGAACACGAAGCAAAAGTATCAAAAATCTCAGAAGAGCAGCTCTATTACCTCATGAGCCGTGGCCTATCCGAATCCGAAGCCACAGAGATGATTGTCATGGGCTTTGTCGAACCATTCACCAAAGAACTCCCAATGGAATACGCAGTCGAACTCAACAGACTGATTGCCTATGAAATGGAGGGGAGCGTTGGCTAATTTGTGTAGCTCCACATAGCTAAGAAGCTATTTGGAGCACACAAATGCCAACGCTCGTTGGAGATAGGGAGCGACGGCAGTCGCTCTTCTTTATAACCTTATAACTATTCTGTACCTTCCACGCTCGTCATTTTCTGCAAGAAAATGATATGTAGTAAGGAGTTCCGTAGGAACTCTCACCAACTTACTCTCCAACCGAGGTGGGAAATAGGGAGCGACGGCAGTTGCTCTTCTTTGTAATTCAGATAACCTTGTGACTCAAACAGCTTTAAAGCTGTTCAAGCCCGTCAAACTCCCCGCTGAAGTAGGAGATGAGGAGCGACGGCAGTCGCTCTATGAAAGTCTTGTCTTCTCGTGGCTTTGCCCAGTCTCAGTCCATAAAAAAACTTGAAATCAGGTGAGACGATTTCAAGTTTTTTCTTTATTAGGACCTTATAATTTTTCATTCACATAGCGGACAAATTGGTTCCACCAGGAGACTGGCCAGGGGGCAACTTTGGCTTCCGCAGGTAGAACCATGTCAATGCTGGCGAGGTCATCAATGTAGCCAACTCCTACTAGATCATTATCGACAAGGTCCAGCTTGCCAACTAAGGTTCCAGCTGCTAGTGGGGCGTCAAATTCTGCCTGCGAAGGGGTAAATTTGGCACTAATTGGATTTTCTGATTGGATCTTTTGTATGGCAATGAGGTCAGCGTTTGCGACAGCAGGGCTGGTTTTCTCGGCACCGTTGAACAGCTTGATACTGCTGTTATTAAAGGCTTGTCCCTTGCTCACCAAGGTGACAGGTTCATAGGTTTCGTAAACATAGTTCATTAGGCTGTTGGTGACGACGAAGCGATTTTCAGGATAGGTAAGCCCATCGTCAGCATTCAAAACGACAGTGATGATACGCATATTTGCCTGGTTAGTGGTGGCGACAAAGTTGGAACCCGCGGACTCAGAGGTGCCCGTCTTCAAGCCATCTACTCCTCCTCTGGCATGGGTGCCTTCGCTCAGCATTTGGTTGGTGCTATAGTAGGTGTAGCCACCGAAATCATAGGTGTTGAGGGATGTGATTTCCAAAACCTGCGGAAAATCCAAGATTAAGCGTCGTGCAACAATAGCTACATCCAAGGCGGACAGCATATTGGCATCCTCTGGTTTGGAACCAGGATAGATATACTCACCCAAATCGCTATTATCAAGTCCAGAGACATTGTAAACCTGTGCGTCTTGAATGCCCCATTCCAATAATTTAGCCCTCATGCGATCGACAAATGCAGCTTCGCTGCCAGCGATTTTTTCAGCCAAAGCAATGATGGCGCTGTTGGACGAAGTAATCAACGAAGCGTTGAGCAAGTCGCGGACAGAATAAGAACGGTCATCCAAAATCACATTGCTAAGGGCGGTATTGGCTGTCAGACTATAAGGGTAATCAGAGATATCAACCATGGTTTCCAGCTGAATTTCCCCCTTGCTGAGGGATTCGTAGACAAGATAGACACTGAGAAGCTTGCTGACAGAGGCGATACTGGCTGGTGTTTGGGAGTCTTTTTCATAGAGAATCTTTCCAGTAGATACTTCAACAGCCACCGCGTGCTTGGCAGCAACTGTGAAATCCTCAGCTGCGGCAACCATTCCCCAGCCCAAAGAAAGGCAGAATGATACGAAAACCAATAGAATTTTTCTCATAAATAACTCCTTCAAATCGATGTCATCCTATTATATCACAAATAAAATGATGAAAATAATGAAAAAATAATGAAAAAATGAGAATAGTTAGAAAAAATAACTTTTTGACAAAATTTTCTGACAAAAAGACTTTATTTAAGATAATTTTATGATATAATGATATCTACAGACATCAATACAGTGTGTCAAAGAAAATAATAACAGAGGTGTTTTATGAAAAAGACAACAAAACTCTACGCTCTTGCAGGTGTGACGCTCCTATCTGCATCTATTCTTGCAGCTTGTGGTTCTAAGTCATCAAGTTCAACAGAACAAAACCTGTCATTCCCATCTGAGGTTACTGGAGAAGGGACTGCGGTTGCAAGTGCTCAGTTGAACTACGCTTGGGTATCTCCTACAACTTCTTCAGGTCTCTTGATTGACGAGCTGACTGAAAATACAACTGACTCAACATTCGGTGGTATGGTAGACATCTCAATGTTTGGTTACGATGGAAACCGTAAGTTGGATGATTCAGGTCTTGCAAAGGCTGAGTTTGATGTAGACGGTAAGAAAATCACTGTTAGCTTGACAGGTAAAGACTACAAGTGGTCAGATGGCGAAGCATTTACCATCGATGACTATATCTTTACAATCAAGTCATTGGCAAACAAGGAATATACAGGTGTTCGTTTTGATGATAAATTCTTGAACATCGTTGGTATGGAAGAGTTTGTTGCAGGTACAGCTTCTGATATTTCAGGTCTCAAGAAAGTGGATGACTACACAGTTGAGTTGACTGTGAAAGAAATGTCTCCATCAATGATGTACGCTGGTGGTGATGTTCCTGCCTATGTTCAGCCAGAACACATCTACAAAGACATCCCTGTTAAAGACTGGTCTTCAAGCGAATACTCACGCTCAGCTAAAATTGTTGGTATGGGTCCTTGGAAGATTAAAGAAATCGTAAACGGTGAGTCAATCACTTACGTACCAAACGAGCACTACTTCAAAGGTGCGCCTAAGACAAGTTCATTGAAGATCGACATCGTATCACCAGATACTATCGTTTCAGAAATGAAAGCAGGTAACTACGACATCGCTGAAATGCCAGTAGACCAGTTGGATTCATACAAAGATTTGTCTAACTTGAGCATTGTAGGTCGTCTTGCTTCTTCTTATGAGTACATCTCATTCAACCTTGGTAAGTATGACGAAGCTGCTGAAAAGAACGTCATGAACGAAGATGCTAAGATGAACGATGTAAATCTTCGTCAAGCCATCGCTTACGCTATCGATACCAAGACTGCTGGTGAGAAACTCTACAATGGTCTTTACCACCCAGCTAACTCACTCATCATCTCATTCTTCGGTGACCTCCACGATTCAGAGCTGGAAGGCTACTCATACGATCCTGAAAAAGCTAAGAAACTCTTGGACGAAGCTGGCTACAAGGATGTAGATGGCGACGGTATCCGTGAAGGCAAAGACGGTAAGGAATTCAAGATTACATTTGCAGCTCGTAAACGTACAGAAGCTAACGAAGCACTTGTACAACAGTACATTTCTTGGTGGAAAGAGGTTGGTTTGAATGTAGAGCTTTACACAGGCCGTACAGTTGAAATCAACTCATTCTACGACGCAGTTCAAGCAAATGATCCATCAATCGATATGTACGCAGGTGGATGGTCAACTGGTTACGATCCAAACCCAAGCGGACTTTGGGGAGAAACAGCTCCATTCAACATGTCACGTTTCGTAGCTGATGAAAACACTAAATTGTTGGAAGCAATCAGCTCTGTAGCATCATTTGATGACGCAACAAACCTTAAAAACTACAAGGCATGGCAACAATATGCTGCTGAACAAGCATTCGCTATCCCAACATTTGAGTCAGAAACATTGACAGCTATCAACAAGCGCGTGAAGAACTATGACACAAACTTTGGTTCAGCTTCAGGCAATGGTATCGCTCTTGAAAACATCGAATTGACTGCTGACAAGGGTGTAGCCGCAGAATAATCTGAGTTACAGCAATAGAATCTGGAAAAGCCAACTCGTTTGGCTTTTTTCAGATGGCTATTGGAATTTTCAGATAATTATGGTATAGTAGACTCAGTATACAAAAAAATGCGCTGGGCGTAGTTGGTACTTGTCTGCTATGTTCATTCAGTTTGGTCTTATACGCGAGAGTGGGACAGAAGGATTGCTGCAATCCTGGTGTGGCCTATGAAAAAGAGGGCTCACATCAACGTCATCTCTACCCCATTGCCCTGTAAGAAAAGCAAACGGAAAGACAAGACAACAGCAGTTGGTAAAGCAATCTGATGTTTAGAACGAGTAGAATAAAAAAATCAGTTATTCAAACACTAGATGAACTTGATATTATAAAATGGTTGAATTGATTGAGCTTGATTAGCTGAGACATAAAGGAGGAAAGAGCGTGGTTACTGAAAAGCCGCTTTTAGACATAAAAGATTTACACGTCGGTTTCCGCATTGGCGATGAATTTTTTGATGCTGTGGATGGTGTTGACATCACTCTGCACAAAAATGAAATTTTGGCTATTGTTGGGGAATCAGGCTGTGGTAAATCGACCCTGGCAACGACGATTATGGGTCTGCACAATCCCTTGAACACAAAGATTTCAGGGAGCATTCAGTACAATGATATGGAATTGGTTGGAATGAGTGAATCCAAGTACAATTCTGTACGTGGAAATGATATTGGAATGATTTTCCAGGATCCCTTGGCTTCCCTCAATCCCTTGATGACCATTGGTGCGCAGATTGACGAGGCCTTGTTCTACCATACAGACTTGGATGCTGCGGCTCGTAAGGCGCGTGTGTTAGAGTTGTTGGAGCAGGTAGGGATTCCTAACCCTCAGCGGACTTTCAAACAATACCCGCATGAATTGTCAGGTGGTATGCGTCAGCGGATTATTATCGCGATTGCTCTTTCATGTAAGCCGCCAGTTATTATTGCTGACGAGCCAACAACTGCCCTAGATGTTACGATTCAGGCACAAATTTTGGACCTACTGAATGACATCCAGGCAGAAACAGGTTCTGGTATTATTCTGATTACCCACGACTTGGGCGTTGTGGCAGAAACAGCTGACCGCGTGGCAGTTATGTACGGTGGCCAATTTGTTGAAGTGGCTCCTGTAGAGGAACTCTTTACCAATCCAAAACACCCATATACTCGTTCACTCCTCAAGTCGAATCCACAGGCTGGAAGTGAAGGCGATTTGCATGTTATCGAAGGAATTGTACCGCCAATTACCAAAATGCTTCGTCAGGGTTGTCGTTTTGCACCACGTATTCCGTGGATTGAAGCGGCAGCGCACGAGGAAAATCCAACCATGCATGAAGTAAGACCAGGACACTTTGTTCGCTGCTCTTGTCACGAAACATTCTATTTTGAAGGGGAGGCCTAATAGTGGGATTTATTGAAGTAAAAGATTTAAAAGTCCATTATCCAATCCGTAGTGGCTTCTTTAACCGTGTGACAGACCATGTCTATGCTGTGGATGGTGTAAACATTGCCTTTGAAGAAGGAAAAACCTACGGCTTAGTAGGAGAATCGGGCTCAGGTAAGTCCACGATTGGTAAGGCTATCATTGGCTTGGAGCGCGCAACTTCTGGTCAAGTCATCTACGAAGGTCAAAATGTAACCAACAAATCTCGTCGGAAAAAAGGGAATTTTAATCGCGATGTCCAAATGATTTTCCAGGATTCCTTGTCTAGTTTCAACCCTAAGAAACGGATTCTTGATGTCATCGCAGAGCCAATCCGTAACTTTGACCGCCTGTCTCCTGCGGAAGAGAAGGCTAGAGTGCTGGAATTGTTGGATATTATCGGTCTGAACGAAGAGGCCCTTATCAAGTACCCGCATGAATTTTCAGGTGGACAGCGTCAGCGTATTGGTGTGGCGCGTGCTTTGGCAAGTAAACCGCGTTTGATTATTGCCGATGAGCCTGTTTCAGCCTTGGACTTGTCTGTTCAGGCTCAGGTGTTGAACTACATGAAGCGTATTCAAGATGAGTTCAAACTTAGCTATCTCTTTATTTCCCATGACCTTGGAGTGGTCCAGCACATGTGTGATGAACTTTTTATCATGTATCGCGGCCGCTTTGTAGAAACTGGAAATAAACACGATATTTACAACAATCCACAACATATCTACACTAAGCGCTTGCTTTCTGCCATTCCAACGATTGATCCTGTCAACCGTTTGCAAAATAAGGAAAAACGCTTAGCTGCTGAAAAAGAATATCAGGAAAAGCAAGGTCTTTACTATGATGAAAATGGTCGTGTCTACGACTTGAAAGCCTTCTCGGAAACTCATCAGGTAGCCCTTCCAGAAGGAGGTACGAACTAAGATGTGGAAAACAATATTGCGTCGTCTTTTGATGATGATTCCTCAAATTATTATCCTTAGTATCATTGCTTTCTTCGTCGCTAAAATGATGCCAGGGGATCCATTCACAGGTATGATTGACCCGTCGATTGATCCAGCAGTCATTGAGAAACTGCGAATTGAAGCAGGTTATTATGATCCGATTCCAGAACAGTACCTCCGTTGGGTGGGCAATATCTTGCAGGGTGATTTTGGACAAAGTATTCTCTTTAAACAGCCTGTCTTGGATGTTATCATGCAGCGTCTGAACAACACGATTTGGCTGTCTCTGTTGACCATGATTTTGACCTATGCTATCGCCCTTCCTTTGGGGATGATTGCAGGTCGTTACCAAAATTCCCTGGCGGATAAGGTTATCACCGTTTACAACTTCCTGACCTTCTCAACCCCAATCTTTGTCTTTGCTATTTTAATGCTCTGGCTGTTTGGTTTTACTTTGGGTTGGTTCCCAACTCGCGGTTCGATTGGCTCAGGTGTGGAAGGTATCGCGGCTATCTTTAGTCGTATTCATCACATGATTTTGCCGGCTATTACCATGGCCATTCTGTCGACAACCGTCACAATTCAATACCTGCGGACAGGAATTATTGATGCCAAGGGTCAGGACTATGTACGTACAGCACGTGCCAAAGGTGTTCCTGAAAAGGTGGTGTATAACCGCCACATCTTCCGTAATTCAATCCTGCCGATTGCCTCTTTCTTGGGCTATGAATTGACAGGTTTGATTGGTGGTTCGATTTTTATTGAAAATATTTTCACTTATCCTGGTATCGGTCAGTTGTTCTTCAACTCGATTTCTAGTCGGGACTACAGTGTTATCTTAGCTCTCTTATTGATTTTTGGGATGGCTACACTGTTAGGAACCCTGCTCTCAGATATTATCATGAGCATTGTTGACCCTCGTATCCGTGTGAAATAGAAAGGAGGGGTATAGTGAGTAAAGAAAATAAAAAACAAGTTCAATCTGCTTCAACTCCTCCAGGTGGTTTCCGTGTGATTGTACGGGAGTTCATGAAGGACCGACTAGCTCTAGCTTCGTTCATTATCTTGGTAACAGTTCTCTTGACCGTTTTCATCGGTGCCTTGATTTTGGACCAAGAGCAGGTTATGAAGGTCAATTTGTTGGGACGCTATTTGGAACCAGGTGTAGATGGCTACATCTTGGGAACGGATGAGGGTGGTAAGGACATCTTTGGTCAGCTGATTATTGGTGCCCGCAATTCCATTATTATCGGCTTCACCATTACCATTATTACAAGTATTGTCGGTGTTTCTCTCGGTGTCGTTTCAGGTTACTATGGCGGTCGCTTAGATGGCGCTCTTATGCGTGTCGTTGACTTCATGATGATCCTGCCGACCACCATGCTGATTATCGTTTTTGTAACGGTGATCAAGGACTACACCATCTATCATTTCATCTTCATCATGAGTGGCTTCTACTGGACAGCCAAGGCCCGTCTCTTCCGTACGCGGACCCTGTCGGAGTCGCGTCTGGATTATGTCAGCGCTTCTAAAACTCTGGGAACCAGTGACTTCATGATTATGTTCCGCGAAATCTTGCCAAACTTGAGTTCATTGATTATTGTTAACTTGACTCTGAACTTTGCGGGTAACATTGGTATTGAGACTTCCTTGACCTATCTCGGTTTTGGTCTTCCATCTACCGTACCAAGTTTGGGAACCCTGATTTCCAATGCTCGTAATGCGGACATCTTGGAAAATAAGACTTGGATTTGGTTGCCAGCAGCTATTTTTATCCTTGTGATGATGCTCTGTATCAACTACATCGGTCAAGCTTTCCAACGTGCAGCCGATGCAAAACAACGTTTAGGTTAATAAAAACCATAAGAAGATTGGGACAAGATTTCCAGTCTTCTTTTCATTTGATGGCAATCCATCTTTCAAAAATAAATCCATGACAAGCTTGTTTTTTACAGAAAACAGAAAATATGATAAAATGGAGTGATAAAACTATTTGAGGTAACGAAATATGACTGTTAAAATCAATACAAAAGACGGCCAAATTGAACTGACAGATGATGTCATTGCTACCGTTGTCGGTGGGGCTACCACAGAAATTTTTGGTGTGGTTGGCATGGCTAGTAAGTCTGCGATTAAGGATAATTTCCAGGCGCTGTTGAGAAAAGAAAATTATGCTAAGGGCGTAGTCATCAAGACCTTGGAAGATGGTCGTATTGCAGTCGATGTTTACACTGTCATGAGTTACGGTGTAAAAATCAGCGAAGTATCTCGCAATATCCAAGAGCGTGTTAAGTTTAACTTGGAGAGCCAGTTGGGTATCGCAGCAGATGCCGTTAATGTTTTTATCCAAAATATTAAAGTCGTAGGAGAATAATTGTGTCTAAAATTACAACCAGTTTATTTCAAGAAATGGTGCAGGCAGCGTCCACTCGTCTGAATAAACAAGCCGAATATGTGAACTCGCTCAATGTTTTCCCAGTTCCGGATGGAGACACAGGGACAAACATGGGGATGACCATTACCAATGGTGCCAAAGAGGTGGCGGATAAGCCAGCTAACACAGTCGGCGAAGTTGCTCAAATTTTATCTAAGGGCTTGCTCATGGGCGCGCGTGGAAACTCTGGCGTTATCACTTCACAATTATTCCGTGGCTTTGGTCAATCTGTCAAAGGCAAGGTTGAATTGGATGGTAAAGATTTGGCCCACGCCTTCCAGCATGGTGTTGAAGTAGCCTACAAGGCGGTTATGAAGCCTGTCGAGGGAACTATTTTGACGGTATCGCGCGGTGCAGCGACTGCAGCGCTTAAAAAGGCTGAAGAGACGGATGACGCAGTAGAGGTTATGCGTGCCACTTTGGAAGGGGCAAATCGGGCCCTCAAGAAAACTCCAGACCTGCTTCCAGTCTTGAAGGAAGTCGGCGTTGTCGATTCAGGTGGCCAAGGTCTTGTTTACATCTATGAAGGTTTCTTGTCAGCCCTAACTGGTGAGTACATCGCTTCAGAAGACTTTGAAGCGACACCAGCTGTTATGTCTGAGATGATCAATGCAGAGCACCACAAGTCTGTTGCCGGTCATGTGGCGACTGAGGACATTACCTTTGGCTATTGTACTGAAATCATGGTAGCCCTTCGCCAAGGACCTACTTACGTCAAGGACTTCGATTATGAAGAATTCCGTAACTACCTCAATGACCTAGGGGATTCATTGCTAGTGGTTAATGACGATGAAATCGTTAAAGTTCATGTCCATACAGAAGATCCAGGTTTGGTTATGCAAGCAGGTCTTCAGTACGGTAGTCTGGTTAAAGTCAAAGTGGACAACATGCGTGAGCAACACGAAGCACAGGTTGAAAAGGAAGAAAGTTACCAAAAACCAGCTGAACAAAAAGAATACGGCATTATCGCTGTTGCTGCTGGAGAAGGATTGACTGAAATCTTCAAATCACAAGGCGTGGACTATGTCATCTCAGGCGGTCAGACCATGAACCCATCAACAGAAGACTTTGTCAATGCCATTGATTTGGTCAATGCCCGCAATGTTATCTTGTTGCCAAACAACAAAAATATTCTCATGGCAGCACAATCTGCGGCAGAAGTTGCAGAAGTAGCAGTCAAGGTTGTCGAAACCAAGACCCTTCCACAAGGCTTTACCAGCTTGCTTGCCTTTGACCCAAGTCGCGATTTGGAAAGCAACTTCGAAGCTATGACAGCTTCCTTAGCTGAGGTGAAAAGTGGTAGCGTGACAACTGCAGTTCGTGATACCACTATTGATGGTCTTGAAATTCATGAAAATGATAACCTCGGTATGGTGGATGGCAAGATTGTGGTCTCTAATCCCGATATGATGGAAACGTTGGCAGCCACTTTTGAGAAAATGCTTGATGAAGATAGTGAAATTGTGACCATTTATGTCGGTGAAGAAGGCGATGAAGAACTTGCCCAGACCCTCGCAGACCAGTTGGAGGAACAATTTGAAGACATCGAAGTTGAAATCCACCAAGGAAATCAACCAGTCTACCCATACTTCTTCAGTGTAGAATAAACACAAAATCGCAGGCCTTATGCTTGCGATTTTGATGTATAGTCTGAATGCTGGTGGAGTTCAGGCTGTCTGAAAAAAGACTTCCTTTCCGCAGGCTGAGCCTGGGCAGAAAGAGTGAACGAATGCTGCACGGAGATGCCATCAGCTGTTGATTTTTGAAGAGATTTTCAGTAGACCTATGACAAACCCACGGGGCTATGGTATAATTAAAGGCATGTATAGTCAGAATGAAAATGAATTGATAGCCATCGGCGAGAGGATTGGCAAGCTTTGCAAGCCAAATCAAGTCCTGGTGCTGTCGGGCGATTTGGGTGCAGGAAAGACAACCTTGACCAAGGGTTTGGCCAAGGGCTTGGAGATTGAGCAGATGATCAAGAGTCCAACCTATACTATTGTCCGAGAGTATGAGGGGCGCATGCCTCTTTATCATCTGGATGTTTATCGGATTGGCGATGATCCTGACTCGATTGACCTGGACGATTTTCTCTATGGGAATGGTCTGACTGTCATCGAGTGGGGCGAATTGCTGGATGCGGACCTCTTGGATGATTATCTCCTGATTCGGATAGACAAGGTAGGGGATGGTCGTTGTCTGACTTTTGAAGCGCATGGGACCAAGAGTGAGGCTCTGGCTGAGGAGATACAGGATGTCTGAAAAGGAAATTTATTTTAGCGAAGCAGAGCCAAGCGACGCGTCAGCCTTTATTGATTTTATGAATCAAGTGGCAAGGGAAACAGATTATCTAGTGATGGATGAAACGGGTTTTCAGTTTAGTCAAGCAGAAATGGAAAGCATTTTTGCAAAAGGAATGGAGAATCCTGGGGAATTATGTCTCCTGGCCAAATTCGGTTCGGAAGTGGTTGGCGCGGTTTCTGTTAAATCATCGAGCCAGTTTCGGATTAGCCATATCGGCAATGTATTTATTGCTGTAAAGAGAGCTTACTGGGGTCATGGTCTGGGAACGATTTTACTCGATGAGGTGATCCACTGGGCTGAGGAGATGGACAGGCTCAAGCGTTTGGAATTGACAGTCCAGGTGCGAAATCAGGCGGCGGTTCATTTGTATGAAAAAGTAGGATTCAAGATTGAAGGCACTCAGGTGAGAGGTGCTAGAACGGATAAAGGAGAATGGCTGAACCTCTATTATATGGGGCGGCTGATTGGTGAGATATGACAATCGGAAAAAAAATATTCTTTATGTGCTTGGCCATCATTGGCTTAACGGTCGGTGCTGGTTTGGTTTATGGTATGAGTCTTCTGAATTTTTCGGATACGACCATTTCCAAAACCTATAAAACGCTGGAAGGCAAGGAGGAGGCTGAGCCGATTCGCGCGACAGAGCCCCTGACCATTCTCCTCATGGGGGTTGATATGGACCAGGCAACACGGGGTGGCGACTGGGAAGGCGGCCGCAGTGACTCCATGATTTTGGTGACGGTCAATCCTGTGACCCAAGAGACAAGCATGATGAGTTTAACGCGTGACATCATGGTAGAAATTGCTGACGCAACAGGAGAGTCTACAGGAACTGTAGAAAAGCTAAACCATTCCTATAGTTATGGACAGGCTCCGATGGCGGTTGCAACCATTGAGAAGATGATGGATATTACCATCGATCGCTATGTCGAAATCAATATGGATGGTCTGGTGGAGTTGGTTGATGCTGTCGGTGGGATTGAGGTCAATAATACCCTAGGTTTCCCAATAACTATCTCAGAGTACGAGCCTGTCTATACCTCCGTTGTGCCAGAAGGGAAACAGCTGGTCAATGGTGCGCAGGCCTTGGTATATGCGCGTATGCGTTATGATGACCCAGAAGGTGACATTGGCCGTCAACGCCGTCAGCGTGAAGTGATCACCGCACTTGTTCAAAAATTATTGCAGCTAGATGGCTTTACTCAATACAAAAAAATCTTGACCGCTATTGCCAATAATATGCGGACAGATTTTGAAATTTCTACAGCAACCTTACCAACTCTCCTAGGTTATAAAGATGCCTTGAATAATCTCAAGTCCTACCAACTGGAAGGTTTGGATGCTATGGTAGATGAGGTGTCCTATCAGTTGCCAGCCAGCAACCATCTTTTGGAGATGCAAAACATCTTGAAGACATCTATTGGTAAGGAACCTTTAACAGAGCTGACAACCAATGTCAAAACCTACGAGGAAAAGATGCAGGTTCTCAGTCCAATCAATGTCTACGATGTGTATACAGGCTACCTGCTCTTAGAAGCCAGTCCATGGGCAACAGACTTATCAGTAGATACGGCCACTTCTTCGGAAGCTACTACAGGTGCTGTAGAGCAGCCAGTTGTGACAGAGGAAACGTATGTGCCAGGAGAGAGTTCGGAATAGGGATGGACAGCTGGCAGGCTGAAAGAATCTGTCAGACCTGCTGCCTTATTTCAACTATGTTACCAGATTTGGTGCAGCATGCTAATAATCAAAAACGAATGATAGCGGTAGTAGAGGCGTACCGCTATCATTCGTTTTTTGTGCTTTTGGTAGAAGGGGTATCACTTTATTTAACTTTGCAGATCGCTTTTTTCAGTGGCGGGACTTGCATTGCCCATTTGCTCTTCTACCTGATATTTGGCCTGTATCTTTTGAATCTCTTCTAAGTTTCCTGCAATGCTCTGCTTATAGACGCGGAGTTTGTATTGGAGATCCTGGGTCATTTCTTGGAGGGGTTGCTGGAAACTCTGAATGATGGTGAGTTGGTTGTGAATTTCTGTCTTGCTAGTCTGGATGTCTGCCAGAATCTTGGTAGTTTCCTTGACTTCTTTGGCAATTTCTTCCTTGCGGCTAACAGCTAGATAGGCAAGACTGGCAGCGCTGATTGCTGCAAACAGGTTACGAAGTTTCATTTGATTCTCCTAGATAAAGGTCTTGGGCTAATTGGGCCAAGGCTTCAAAGTCTGGCTCCTTAGTCTTGAAATGAATGCTGAGGCCATCATTGTGATCAAAGCGAGGGAGGAGATGGATATGGGTGTGAAAGACTGTTTGCCCAGCCGCTTCCTCGTTATTGTTGACAATATTGAGGCCGCTGGCGCCTAGTTTTTCCTTGAGCTGGCGCGCAATCGCTGGAACAGCTGAAAAGAGGTCAGCAGCGACCTGCGGCTCCAAGTCAAGGACATTGCGAAAATGCTGCTTTGGAATCACCAGAGTATGGCCCTGGGTAACCTGGGTAATATCTAAGAAGGCCAAAACATGATCATCTTCGTAGACCTTGGAAGCAGGAATTTCACCCGCAACAATCTTACAAAAAATACAATCTGACATAATAGCAACCTCTTTCTAGGAATTTTGTTATAATAATTATATCAAATTATAGGAAGAAATGTATGTTAGAAGTAAAAAATGTGACGGGTGGCTATGTCAATATTCCTGTTTTGAAGGATGTCTCTTTCACCGTGGGCAATGGAGAATTGGTGGGGCTGATTGGTCTCAATGGTGCAGGAAAATCGACCACCATCAAGGAAATCATTGGTCTTTTGACTCCTTATCAGGGTCAGGTTTTGATTGATGGAGAAGGGCTGAGTGCGGCAGCAAGTTACCGTAAAAAGATTGGTTTTATTCCTGAGACGCCTAGTTTATACGAAGAATTGACACTCAAGGAGCATTTGGAAGTGGTGGCAATGGCTTATGATTTAGACTGGAGTATGGCTTGGGCAAGGGCTGAAAGGTTGCTGAAGCTGTTTCGTTTAGATGAGAAGGTTGATTGGTTTCCAGTCAATTTTTCAAAGGGCATGAAGCAGAAGGTCATGATTATTTGCGCCTTTCTGGTCGAACCGAGTCTTCTAATCGTTGATGAGCCATTTTTGGGCCTTGACCCCGTTGCGATTGCGGATTTGATTGGTCTATTGGAGGAAGAAAAGGCAAAGGGAACTTCTATTCTTATGTCCACCCATGTCTTGGATTCGGCTGAGAAACTGTGTGATTCTTTTGTTATTTTACATCAAGGCCAAGTACGTGCTGCTGGGAATTTGGCTGAATTGCAGGCAGCATTTGGTATGGAGGGTGCCAGTCTTAATGAGATTTATTTGACGCTGACGCAAGAGGGAGTTGTGGGATGAAAGAAGTATTTGCCAGAAGGCGTTTGGCCTTTCTCCAACGGTGTTCCAAGTACCTGCGCTATGTTTTGAATGATCATTTTGTTCTGGTCTTGATGGTCTTTCTGGGGTTTGTTAGTCTGCAATACCGTCAGCTCCTATCTGAATTTCCGAAAAATTCTTGGCCAGTTCTCTTTTTGCTAGTGACAATCAGTCTTCTCTTGCTTTTTTCTGGTCAGGTGGCTACTTACCTGGAAGAGGCGGATCAGACCTTCTTGTTAGCCAAGGAGGGGAGCATGGCAACTATTGTCCGAGCTGCGGGTCTGAGAACGTTCGCAGTCTGGGGCAGTGTTCAGGCGGTGGTTCAACTGATTCTACTTCCTCTTTATCTGGCTTTTGGTCTGCCTGTCTGGGGTTTTGCGATTGTCTTGTGCTTGTTGCTGGCGGGGAAATACCTTCTTATCCAGCGGCAGTTGTCCAGTTTTTATCAGCAAAGGGTGTTTGATTGGTCTGGGTCTATTCAGCTGGAGCAAAAGAGAAAGCAGGGGATTCTGCGTTTCTTTGCCTTGTTTACCAGCGTTAAGGGAGTGACAACTGCGGTCAAGCGGCGGTCGTATTTGGATTGGTTGCTCGGCTCGGTCGAAAATAGTCAGGGGCGGACTTGGTTTTATCTGTATTTCCGTGCATTCCTGCGCGCTGGAGATTATCTGGGATTGACGATGCGCTTAACTGGTTTGGCTGTCCTGGTTCTCTTTACCATTGAGGAAGACTGGTTGGCTGTGGGCTTGGTTCTTGTGTTTCACTACTTGCTTTTGTTTCAATTATTGGGTCTTTACAATCATTACGATTACCAGTATTTGGTCCAGCTATATCCTTTGGAAAATGGGGTCAATCTGGCTGGTTTTCGGAGATTGGTCAAAGGGATTTTGTATCTGGTATTTACGCTCAATCTCTTGTTGGCCTTCTTGCTTATCCAGGAGAAAAGTTGGCTCTTCCTGCTTCTTGCAGTCGGTCTTGGCTTGCAGGAAATCTATTTGCCCCTAAAAATAAAGAAATTGATTGACTAAAGACTTGAAAATTAGTAAAATGGTAAGGAATTTCTACAGGAGGTAAGGCATGCAGTTTGATACCAAGGGACTACAATTACAGTCTATTTCAGGAAATAGTGGTAAAGCGTTTAGAGGCCTGCGGTCAGACGGAACGCCGGTCTTTGTAAAATATGAGATGCCTCCGATTGTCTCTGCCCTGGCTCATGAGCAAATTACGCCGCCTATTTTGGCGACCAATCATGAGATTGGCATGGGACATCGCGTTGAACAGGAATGGCTGAATGGTCGGACCTTGGAGCGTCAAGATATGGTCAAAAAGCAAGTGCGTCAAATCTTGGTGAAAATGCATTTCTCGCAGAAGTTGCGCAATCAGGCCCTGCTAATGAATTATACCTATATGGAGCCGAAGGATTTGGTCCATCGTTGGCAGAGGGAAGCTCCGACACGTTTGAGACAAAATTCCTATTTGCAGTCTGTTTGTAAGGATTTGTTGAACAATTTGCCTTCTTTCCGTCAGGATGTTGCTACCTTTGTTCATGGGGATTTGCACCACAAGAACTGGGTAGAGACAACAAGTGGCTTGGTCTATTTGACGGACTGGGAGACAGCTTGTTTGACAGACCGTATGCTGGATGTGGCTTATCTGTTGACCCATTATATTCCACGATATGGCTGGGAAGAATGGCTGAGAGCCTATGGCTACAATTATAATCGGACGGTCCTAAATAAGATTTACTGGTACGGTCAGCTGGGCTACCTCAATCAGATTGCTAAGCATGTGGAAAGTTACAATATTTCAGCAGCCAATAAGGAGATTTATGCTCTGCGTCAGTTTCGTCAGAGTTTTTACAAGGAAGTATGAGAGTTAGAAATCGTAAGGGAGCCAGTGAGCTTCTAGCCAATAATCCGCAATATGTGATCTCCAATCCAGAGGAGTGCAAGGGAAGATGGGCAGAAATTTTTGGAAATGATAACCCCATTCATATCGAGGTTGGATCTGGTAAGGGGCGTTTTGTAACAGGAATGGCTGCGCAAAATCCAGATATTAACTACATCGGTATTGATATTCAGATGACGGTTTTGAGTTATGCCTTGGACCGAGTTTTAGAAGCAGGTTTACCAAATATCAAACTCTTACAGGTGGATGGTTCTAGTTTGACCAATTATTTTGCCTCTGCGGAGATTGATCAGCTCTATCTGAATTTTTCTGATCCATGGCCCAAGAAACGTCATGAAAAACGCAGATTGACCTACAAGACATTCTTGGCTACCTATCAGGAAATCTTGCCAGAAAAGGGAGAAATCCACTTTAAGACAGACAATCGTGGTCTCTTTGAATACAGTCTGGCCAGTTTTTCCCAGTATGGGATGATTCTGAAACAGGTCTGGCTGGACCTGCATGCAGATGGCTTGGAAGGCAATGTGATGACCGAGTATGAAGAGAAATTTTCAAACAAGGGTCAGGTCATCTATCGGGTTGAGGCCCAGTTTCAATAAGCCTGTTAAACAAGGTCTTTTGTAGGCCTTGTTTTATAGTCTTTTGCTTTGTTTTTGGTACCATTCATCACAGCAATAAAAGATAAGGGCAATGTCTGTATTTGATAGGAAAAATCTGAAAAAGGGCTTTCAGCAGGCTTTCAGCAGGCTTTCAGCGTCGTTTTCCTTTACACTAGAGGGAATTTGTGTTACAATGAGTGAAGTAAAATAGAGAAAAGGGGTTGGCGCAAGTCAACCCTTTCCCTATACAATGATGGTGTATGGAGAAAATCCAGTCATTCAGTCTATCTTTTATGGGACAAGGACTGAGGGAGAAAATTGGCTCGACCAGTTTTGGGGGCTATCTCTCTATTGCCAAAGTCAGAAAGGTAACTGAAGAGGACATGATTACTCTGTGAACCGCAGTTATAGTCTTTTAGTTTACTTTTAGTACTAGGCAACGAGCTGCAGGCAGTACTGGAGTACGGCAAAGCGAGTTAACGAAGTAATAAAAGAAAAACTAAACGATTATATTCCCTGTCAACGGTGCTCCTTATTTCTACCCTTGCGAGCGGCCTTCTGGCTTATAGCTGGGGAGGATTGGGCGGAAAAGAAGGGGGCAAGTTGCGACCATGTTCGTCAACCAGTCTTTGTTTCCAGCTGTTGAGTTCGAACTGTCTGGAGACAGTTTGAGGTTGGAGATAAAGAGGCTGGCGTGGGCCTAGTCTTGCGCCCTTTGGCTCAGGTCTATCCTGCTGGTCACAGAAGTAGTTAATTTATAGAAAGAGGAGGTGCCTATGTCTTCCATTATTGAATTAGTCACAGCAAAAATCGCGCCAGCCATCCAAACTCCTTACGAGTTGGTGGATGTGGAATATGGCAAGATGGGAGGTGACTATGTGTTGTCTATCTTTGTGGACAAAGAAGGGGGGATTTCCCTTCAGGACACAGCAGATTTGTCAGAAATCATTAGCCCGCTTTTGGATACCATCCAGCCAGATCCATTTCCAGAGCAGTATATGCTGGAGGTGACCAGCCCTGGTTTGGAGCGCCCCTTGAAGACAGCTGAGGCTGTTGAGAAGGCAGTTGGGAAATATATCCATGTCAAACTGTATCAAGCCATTGATAAGGTCAAGGTTTTTGAAGGAACCCTCCAATCTTTTGATGGGACTGACTTGGTCATGGAATACATGGACAAGACGCGCAAGAAAGAAGTGACCATTCCCTACCAAACTGTGGCCAAGGCCCGTTTGGCAGTCAAGTTATAAATAGATTTTAAGAAAGGACCTTTTGAGATAAAAGGAAAACAACATGAGTAAAGAAATGCTAGAAGCCTTCCGCATTTTAGAGGAAGACATGGGTATTAACAAAGCAGATATTATTGAAGCAGTGACAGAATCACTCCGTTCAGCTTACAAGCGTCGCTACGGTCAGGCGGAGTCAGCGGTGATTGAATTTGACGAGAAAAAAGGTGATTTCCATGTGTTTACTGTTCGTGAAGTAGTGGACGAAGTCTTTGATAGTCGCCTGGAAATCAGTCTCAAAGACGCCTTGGCCATCTCATCTGCTTATGAAATGGGCGATAAAATCAAATTCCCGGAAGATCCTGCGGAGTTTGGCCGTGTCGCTGCCCAATCAGCAAAGCAGACCATCATGGAAAAAATGCGCAAGCAAAAGCGGGCCATTACCTTCAATACTTACAAGCAACATGAAAATGAAATCATGTCTGGTACGGTAGAACGGTTTGACAATCGTTTCATCTATGTTAACCTCGGAACTATCGAGGCTCAACTATCAAAGCAAGACCAAATTCCGGGAGAGATTTTCCAATCGCATGACCGTATCGAAGTCTATGTCTACAAGGTAGAAGACAATGGTCGTGGGGTCAATGTTTTTGTAAGTCGCAGCCACCCAGAAATGATCAAGCGCCTCATGGAGCAAGAAATTCCTGAAGTGTATGATGGCACAGTTGAAATCATGAGCGTTTCTCGTGAGGCGGGAGACCGTACAAAAGTTGCGGTTCGCAGCCACAATCCAAACGTGGATGCCATCGGTACCATCGTTGGTCGCGGTGGTTCGAACATCAAGAAGATCACCAGCAAATTCCACCCAGCTCGCTACGATGCTAAGAGCGATCGCATGATTCCAACAGAGGAAAATATTGATGTCATCGAGTGGGTAGCAGACGAAGCAGAATTTATTTACAATGCCTTGGCACCTGCGGAGGTGGACCAAGTTATCTTTGATACAGAAGATGGCAAACACGCAACAGTTGTTGTACCAGATGATAAATTGTCCCTGGCGATTGGCCGTCGCGGTCAAAACGTGCGTCTGGCGGCGCATTTGACTGGTTTCCGTATCGACATCAAGTCTGCGTCAGAATACGAAGCGATGGAAGCTGCACAGTATGCTGCTGAGGATTTGGTCGAAGAAGTCGCTGAAGAACAAGAATAAGGCAAAAGGAGCAACCATGGCAAAAGCTAGAAAAATACCCTTGCGCAAGTCTGTGGTGTCCGGTGAAATCATCGACAAACGGGATTTGCTCCGCATTGTAAAAAATAAAGAAGGCCAAGTTTTTATTGATCCGACAGGCAAGGCAAATGGTCGTGGAGCCTATATCAAACTGGATAATGCTGAAGCTGCTCAGGCTAAAAAACGTCGTGTTTTTGACCGTTCATTTAGCATGGAGGTGGCGGATGAATTTTATGATGACTTGATTGCCTACGTTGACCACAAGGTCAAAAGGAGAGAGCTTGGACTCGAATAAGAAACAAAAAATCTTAAATTTAGTAGGACTGGCTCAACGAGCAGGTCGCCTGGTTTCAGGTGAGGAATTTGTTGTTGAGGCCATTCGCAAGCAGCGGGTGAAGCTGGTATTTTTGGCCAATGACGCTGCTGGGAATTTAAGTAAAAAAATAACAGATAAAAGTAAAACCTATCAAGTAGAAGTTGTAACCGCGTTTTCAACGCTGGAATTGAGTGCAGCTGTCGGTAAGGCTAGAAAGGTGCTTGCAGTGACAGACGCTGGATTTACAAAGAAGATGAGGTCTATTATGGAATAGAACAGGAGGACAAGCCATTGTCTAAGAAGAGATTGAATGAAATTGCCCGCGAATTAGGCATAAGTAGTAAGGAAGTTGTTGCTAAGGCTCAGGAATTGGGCTTTGAAGTTAAAAGCCATGCTTCGAGCGTGGATGCTGACAGTGCCAAACGTATTGTTGCTAGTTTGGGAACCAAGTCACCAGTAGCTAGCCAGCCGACTGCGCCAAGCCCTAAGACAGGCCCAGTTGCTGCTCCAAAAGCAGAAAGTGCTCAGCCTGCACCAGCGCCAGAAGCTGTGGCTCCGAAAGCAGAAGCAGCCCAGCCAGCGCCAGAAGCTAAGGTGGAAACCAAGGTTGCGCCAGCCCAACCTAGCCCACACCGCCCACAAAGTCGTAACTTTAAGGCAGAACGTGAGGCGCGTGCCAAGGAACAGGCAGCCAAACGTGCTCAGGGGCAAGGGCAGCCCTCTGGTCAGGGTCGTCGTGAAAATCGTGAAAACCGTCAGAATGGTCAAGGTCGCCCAGGGAACAACCGCAACGAGCGCCGCGATTTTCGTGGAAATCAGCCTTCTGACGAGCGTAAAGGAGGTCGTCCTGGTGACCGCCGTGAAGGTCGCGATACGAACCGTCGTCAGGACAACCGTACAAGCAGCGGTTTCGGACGTCAGGAGCGTCGCCAGGAGGCAGCTAAACCTGCTGCACCTAAGATTGACTTCAAGGCGCGTGCCGCAGCTCTAAAAGCAGAACAAAATGCAGAGTATGCTCGGACAAGTGAAGAACGTTTTCTACAGGCTCTGGAAGCTAAAAAGCAACCGAAGAAACCGAAAGAAATTAAGTTCGAAGAGCCAGTTGTAGAAAGCAAACCTCTTTTAGAACCAGCACCAGTGGCAACGCCTGCACCAACACCTGTCGCCGACAGCACTGTTGATACCCGTCGTAAAAAGCAAGCCCGACCAGACAAGAAACGTGACTTTAATAGTGACGAAGAAGATGGTCCAAGAAAACAACAAAGAAATCGA
This sequence comes from uncultured Streptococcus sp., assembly GCA_945864085.1. Lineage (GTDB taxonomy): Bacteria > Bacillota > Bacilli > Lactobacillales > Streptococcaceae > Streptococcus. The sequence goes on along the minus strand of CAMBAD010000001.1, from coordinate 24,357 downwards.
AATAGTCAAAATCAAGTGAGAAATCAAAGAACAAGTAACTGGAATACCAACAAGAAAAATAAAAAAGGCAAGAACAACCAGCCTGCCAAACCTGCTACAGAACGCAAGTTCCATGAATTGCCAACGGAATTTGAGTACACAGCAGGCATGACCGTTGCTGAAATCGCAAAACGCATTAAGCGCGAACCAGCTGAAATTGTCAAGAAACTGTTCTTGATGGGCGTCATGGCTACTCAGAACCAATCTCTTGACGGAGATACCATTGAACTCCTCATGGTGGACTATGGTATTGAAGCCAAGGAAAAGGTGGAGGTAGACAATGCCGACATCGAGCGATTCTTCGTCGAAGAAGGCTACCTCAATGCAGAGGAAATGGTGGAGCGTCCACCAGTTGTGACCATCATGGGACACGTTGACCACGGTAAAACTACCCTCCTAGATACCCTCCGCAACTCCCGTGTCGCAACAGGCGAAGCAGGAGGTATCACCCAGCATATCGGTGCCTACCAAATCGAAGAAAATGGTAAGAAGATTACCTTCTTGGATACGCCAGGACACGCGGCCTTTACCTCTATGCGGGCTCGTGGTGCCTCTGTTACCGACTTGACCATCTTGGTCGTTGCAGCAGATGACGGCGTGATGCCACAGACTATTGAGGCCATCAACCACTCCAAGGCTGCCAATGTTCCAATCATCGTTGCCATCAACAAGATTGACAAACCAGGTGCCAACCCAGAGCGTGTCATCGGTGAATTGGCTGAACATGGCGTTATCTCAACTGCCTGGGGCGGTGAGTCTGAATTCGTAGAAATCTCAGCCAAATTCAACCAGAATATCGATGAATTGTTGGAAACCGTTCTCCTTGTAGCGGAAATTCAAGAACTCAAGGCTGACCCAACTGTTCGGGCCATCGGTACGGTTATCGAGGCTCATTTGGACAAAGGAAAAGGTGCGGTTGCGACCCTTCTTGTGCAACAAGGTACGCTGAATGTGCAAGACCCAATCGTTGTCGGTAACACCTTCGGTCGTGTCCGCGCTATGACCAACGACCTTGGCCGCCGTGTCAAGGTGGCTGGGCCATCTACCCCAGTTTCTATCACTGGTTTGAACGAAGCTCCAATGGCTGGCGACCATTTCGCGGTCTATGAAGATGAAAAATCTGCCCGTGCAGCGGGTGAAGAACGTGCCAAACGTGCCCTTCTCAAACAGCGTCAGGCAACCCAACGTGTCAGCCTTGAAAACCTCTTTGATACCCTCAAAGCTGGTGAAGTCAAGTCTGTTAATGTCATCATCAAGGCCGATGTACAAGGTTCCGTTGAAGCCCTGGCTTCTTCCCTTCAGAAAATCGAAGTGGAAGGTGTGCGTGTCAACATCGTTCACTCGGCAGTTGGTGCCATCAACGAATCAGACATTACCCTTGCAGAAGCTTCAAACGCCCTTGTTATCGGATTTAACGTTCGTCCTACACCAGAAGCACGCCAGCAGGCAGAAGCAGACGATGTAGAAGTTCGTCTCCACAGCATTATCTACAAGGTCATCGAGGAAATGGAAGATGCCATGAAAGGGATGCTGGACCCTGAGTACGAAGAGAAAATCATCGGTGAGGCTGTCATCCGTGAAACCTTCAAAGTATCAAAAGTTGGTACTATCGGTGGCTTTATGGTTGTTCGTGGTAAGGTCACTCGTGACTCAAGCGTCCGTGTTATCCGTGACGGTGTTGTTGTCTTTGATGGTAAATTGGGCAGTCTGAAACGCTACAAGGATGATGTCAAGGAAGTCGGCAATGCCCAAGAGGGTGGTCTCATGATTGAGAACTACAACGACTTGAAGATTGACGACACCATTGAAGCCTATATCATGGAAGAAATCAAAAAATAAGCCTCTTCGAAAATCAAAACGATACTGTGTCAACTCGGCCTGGTGACTGAAAAACTCCAGTGGAGGTTTTCAGCCTGTTCCCTTGAAACTAGAAAGGAGCAGAGGTCTACCTATGCCTTCGTTTCCTTGTCTAGTTTCGATTTTCATTGAGTATGAGATTTGTGGATGTCAGCGTTCACAGTCGTTTTAACCAATCGTTAAGCTGGGAGTTTTCTCAGCTTGAACGGTATTAGAAAGGAAAGTATATGGCAAACCATTTTCGTACAGACCGCGTGGGTATGGAAATCAAACGCGAAGTCAATGAGATTTTGCAAAAGAAAGTCCGTGACCCCCGTGTACAGGGTGTGACCATCACAGATGTGCAGATGGTTGGTGATTTGTCGATGGCCAAGGTTTACTATACGATTATGAGTAACTTGGCTTCAGATAATCAAAAGGCCCAGCTTGGTCTGGAAAAAGCTACAGGAACCATTAAGAGAGAACTTGGTCGCAAATTGACCCTCTACAAGATTCCTGATTTGGTTTTTGAAAAAGACCAATCCATTGAGTATGGCAACAAGATTGATCAAATGTTGCGTGCTCTTGAGCAAAAAGATTAGCATTCTTTGAAAATCAAGAGGATAGATGTCAGGTGAGTGAAAGTCTTCAGTGGAGGCTTTCAGTCTGCTAGCTAGAGTTGAATAGCCATAGCGTTCCAGCTTGGGCTAAGTTTCTTGTCGCTTTTGGTTTTTATAGAGTATCAGCATGAAAGTCGGATGGCAGCATTCGACTTTTTTGTTTGGCCTAATGATGGGAGCACTAGCCCCTTTCTTATTCGTTGAAAATTAACGGGGATCTGTTAGGCTTGGTGAATGAAATCCGCCAGATGAGGTTTGTTTAGGATTGAACAGTCGTAGCCTTATAATTTGGGCCATGTTTTCTCGTTTCTGTTACTTATCAGACCCGACACTTTTGGCAAAAGTTGTCGTTCTCTTTGGTTACTCAATCCGTTATACTAAGAACATCAAGAGAAAGGAGGTTTGCTATATGTCATTTATAGAAGCAAACGAAAAAATAGCAGAGAAGGTTATCGGTGCCCACAAGGCTATTGAAAAAGCAGTTGTCGGTGGATATAAGGCAACGGAAGTCGCAGCTGTTACTGGTTTTAATAAGGTATCAGATAAATTTATTGGTGCATTTTTTACAAGGGGTGATGAAACGGTCGAAGAAGCAAAGGCTCGTATGTCAGCAGCAACAGCTGGTTCTGAAAGTCCAGAGGCTGATAGGGAGCAGGGGAACTCATAAGACCAGAGCGCTTACAGCTTACATGTTACAATTCTTAAAGGAGAAAGGGTTAATTTATGAAAAAAAGAGATTTTATTAGTTTGGTTGCCTATACTGTCAGTCTACTGATTTTGGCGCTGGGAATGTGTTTTTATACCCTACCAGAATGGGGAATGCTATCTCTGGGAATGCCGCTATCAATCCTTGGCCTTGTCTTGTTGCTTCTGTCTTGGGTCTTACAGAGGCGGTTGGCAGGTAAGGGGGCACCAAGTTTAGATTTAAAACGGATTGCCAAAGTGGTTTATAGTGTTTTTTCCTTGTTGGTGTTTGGCGGAGGTTTTGCCCTAGTGACAGCAGGTAATTTTACTGTAGGCCTTGCCCTAGGCCTGGTCGGCCTCGTCCTGATTCTCGGCATCATTCCTGTGACGGTTGGTTTAAAACAGTAACGTGCCATGAAAATCAGCAGGCGATCACCTAGCCTAGTGGGGTGAACTTTTCCAACTAGGACTGCCTTTGTTATTTTGGGGAGCGTAAGAAAACCTGAGGGTTAGTCCTCAGGTTTTTCTTGGGATACAGGTTTGAATAATGTCGGCTATTTCTTCAATGGAATCCGCGCAGCCATTTCGCAGCCATCTGGAAATAACTTGAGTAATGCCTGCTAGAAAGAAACTGGACATGTAGGCAATACGAGCCGAATCGTCAATGCCATGCGCGTGATAGCGCGGGGCAAAAATAGTGCTGACGAGGCGATCAAAACGTTCTTTGTGGTGGAAATCCAATTCGTGATTGAGATAGATTTGGTAAATTTTTTGATGGTCTTTGACGAAGTGCAGGTAGGGGATAAGGTGGGCATTTCCGATTAAATCATTTTCTGAAGGTTTGCCACAGTCGGCTTGAAAGTGTTGAAATTCTGCCAGGAAGAGCTGGGTGAGGTACTGGTAAGCAGCTTCAAGCAGGTCAAATTGATTGTCATAATAGCTATAAAAAGTAGAGCGATGGACTCCAGCTTCCTTACAAATCTTGCTGACCGAAATACGGTCAAATTCTTCCTCATCCAATAGGAGAATCAAGGCTTGTTGTAGCTTTGTCTTGGCAGATTCGGTCATGGTGTCAGCCCTCCAGTCTTTCTTAGTGATTAGTTTACCTAAAAATAGGATTTTTTTCCAGTCAGGCTATGCAGTTTTGTCAGACAGCGCTCCTTTTTATTGGCAAGGCGAACGTTTACAAGCTATCCTAAAGGTGTTATACTAGGGGAAAAGATACCCTAGGAGGAAGTCATGAAAAAATTTACCAGCAGTTTCTTGCTAGTAGCCACGCTTGTGCTGCTTACCGCTTGTCAATCCAATCAGACCAAGGAAACTGAAACATCCAGTACCAGTTCATCAACTCAGGTTTCAAGCAGTTCCAGCCAGCAAGCCTCCTCAGAGACCACTTCTAGTTCAGAAACGCAGGCTTCTTCAACGACCGCTCTGGTTTTAAATCCTGTTTACCAGTCGGTTATCGACCGTTATCAGGCCAGTCTAGGTCAGCCTGCTGAAGCCATCAATCAAGATGAGGTCAACAGCCATCTAGCCCTCCTAACTAGCCAGGCTCAGGAATATCGCGGAGCCTTTTACAGTCTATACGATGTCAATCGTGATGGGGTAGAAGAATTGTTAGTGGCCTTGGATAAATCAGGAGAATATGTGCTGATTGACCTCTACACTCAGCTTGCGGATGGAAGTTTGTTGCGTCTGGTCGATAATTTCCGCAACCTAGGTCCAGAAATTGGGGTAGAAGTCGTGTTGCGCCCCTTGCAGGATGGGACCTACTTATTTGAAGGCGAGGGAGGCTTCCGCATTTATCAGTATAAGGCATTGATACCAGGATTGAAACGGATTTCCGAATCGGCTACCAATCCCCAGACATCCGCTGAACTTGATTTGAAGACTCTGAACTGGGTGAAGCTGACGGAGCAATAAATTAGGTGTTTTGAAATGCACATTTTTATCTGTCAGCGTGACTTTCATTGCATGTACGTTTTGGCTGGGCTTGCCCAGCCATTTTCATAACAATCTCAAAATACTTTAAGTTTTCTTTTGGTTATCTTTAATCTTTCTTTTAGGATTGGCCTGTAAACTAAGAGCATATCAGGAAGGCAATAGTTCTTCCAGTAGAAAGAAAAGGACCTATATTATGAAAACAAATCTTAAAAAATTACTTTACTCTGGCGTAACACTGATGAGCCTTGGTGTCTTGGTAGCATGTTCTTCTACCTCTAGTTCCACAACAACTTCAAGTTCTGTAACAACGAGCCAAACAAGTTCAGCAACCTCTTCAAGTAACAGCACCTCATCGGACTCCAGCTCATCTTCGATTGACTGGTCAGCCCTTCCAACAACAGAAGTGACCTTGACAAATGATGGCGTGACCATTACAGAAGGCGGGACCTATATCTTGACTGGTTCCACAACTGCTGGTGTAACGGTAGAAACAGATGCCAATGTGCGTATCATCTTAGCAGGAGCGACCATTTCAAGTTCTAACAATGCAGCCATCAATGTTATCAGTGCTGACAATGTTGAATTGGAAATTAAAGATGGTACAACCAATACAGTGAAAGACACTAGCAACCATACGGATACCAACATCGAAGGTGCTATTCATGTTGAGGCGGATTTGACCATTACAGGAAATGGTAGCCTGACAGTTGAAGGCAACTTCCAAGACGGTATCGTATCGACAGATGACCTTGTTATCAATGCTGGAAATATCACTGTTACAGCAGTGGATGATGGTATTCGCGGTAAGGATTCAATGACTATCAACGGTGGTACCATCGATGTAACTGCTGGTGGCGACGGTATCAAGTCAACCAACGATACAGATACAACCAAAGGGTACACAACTATTACAGGTGGTGACATCACGGTTAAGGCCGGTGACGATGCCATTAAGGCTGAAACAAGCTTGACCATCGACGGAGGTACAATCACGGTGCCGGAATCAGTTGAAGCCTTGGAAGGAACCAATATCACTATCAATGGCGGAACGCTGGATGTCTATGGTTCAGATGACGCCATCAACGCAGCAAGCACCATCTCATCTGACATCTTTATTAAGGTGACAGGTGGTGACTTGAAGGTCGCGGTAGGTAGCGGTGACACGGACGCCTTTGACGCCAACGGTGACATCTACATTTTAGGTGGAACAATCGACATCACAGCTCCAACATCAGCCTTTGACTTTGACGGAACAGCTGAATTGACAGGTGGTACGGTGACGGTCAATGGTGAACAAATTACCCAAATCACAGCAACAGGTCCTGGTGGACACGGCGGCTGGTAACATCAATAATAAAAAAGGTCTGAGTTCAGCTCAGGCCTTTCGTCTTGTTTCCATATTTGGCAGATTGATCTTGTATTTTATGACCAAGAGCCGAATAATCAAGGCAATGGCAAAAATACTGATAAAAGATGGGATTTGCGGCAATTTCCAATCAACGACACAGAGGTGGTAGAAGATACCTGAGAAGAGGGCGAGAACAGCATAGACATCTTCTTTGAGAACAATGGGGGTTTCGTTGACCAGCAGATCACGAGCAATTCCCCCGCCAACCCCCGTCAGAGCTGCCAGAATACCAGTGGTGATGGCGTTGAGTTCCAGTTCAATACCAGTATTGGCTCCGATAAGGGCAAAGATAGCCAGTCCGATGGCATCGAAAACCAAGTTGGCCTGAGATAACAAAATAATTGCGCGTTTATCCAGGGGAGAATCCTGTCGGATACGCACAGCAATGCTGTAGATAAGCAGGGCCACCACTATGGAGAGATAGATGGCAGTAGGGTCGGTCAAGGCAGATGGAATACGATTGGCCATGGTATCGCGAATAATTCCCCCGCCCACTGCGGTCATCATACTCAGAAAACTAATACCAAAAATGTCCAATTTCTTCCGCACTCCTTTTACTGCACCAGAAACAGCAAAGGCGATGGTACCGATGTAGTTACAAACCATGAGAAATAAAATGAAATCCATAGCAACCTCCGCACCCATTTTAACATATCAAGGGAGGGAGATTCAACAGAAAAAGTTTGTGAAAAATAAATCAAAGATAGGAAAAAATGGTTGGCCGACTTGTGAAGAAATGCACGAAATAACAGACTTTCTGAAAGTTTCTCGTAAGAAAGAAAACGGTTCAAAAATTTGCCATTTGTGAATTTTTGGTCTATCATGGAAAAGTAAGAGAAAAAACCTTTGGAGGAAATTATGGTATCTATCTCAAAAGAACAACACTTGGATATGTTCTTGAAAATGCAACAAATTCGTGATGTTGATATGAAATTGAACAAATTAGTTCGTCGTGGCTTTGTACAAGGGATGACTCACTTCTCAGTTGGTGAAGAGGCTGCTGCTGTCGGTCCAATCGCTGGTTTGACTGATGAGGACATCATCTTCTCACACCACCGTGGTCACGGTCACGTTATCGCTAAAGGTATTGACATCAATGGTATGATGGCAGAACTTGCTGGTAAGGCAACAGGAACATCAAAAGGACGTGGTGGTTCTATGCACTTGGCCAATGTTGAAAAAGGAAACTTTGGTTCAAACGGTATCGTAGGCGGGGGCTACGCCCTTGCAGTAGGTGCAGCTCTTACGCAACAATACCTTGGTACAAATAATATCGTTATTGCCTTCTCAGGTGACTCAGCAACTAACGAAGGCTCCTTCCACGAATCTATGAACTTGGCCGCGGTTTGGAACTTGCCAGTTATCTTCTTCATTACAAACAACCGCTACGGTATCTCAACAGACATTTCATACTCTACCAAGATTCCTCACCTCTATCTTCGTGCAGCCGCATACGGCATGCCAGGTCACTATGTAGAAGATGGAAACGATGTGATTGCAGTTTATGAAAAAATGCAAGAAGTGATCGAGTACGTTCGTGCAGGTAACGGTCCAGCCATGGTCGAAGTTGAATCATACCGCTGGTTTGGTCATTCAACAGCTGACGCTGGCGTTTACCGTACCAAAGAAGAAGTTAACGAGTGGAAAGCCAAAGACCCACTCAAGAAATACCGCACTTACTTGACAGAAAACAAGATTGCAACCCACGAAGAATTGGATGCCATCGAAGCACAAGTTGCAGAACAAGTTGAAGCGTCTGTGAAATTTGCCCAAGAAAGCCCAGATCCAGACATCTCAGTAGCTTACGAAGATGTGTTTGTAGATTAAGTAACGAGAACGTTAAAAGGACACAGCGAAAATAGGAAATCAGCCAAGGAAATTGGGATTTCCTGCTGATTTATCTTTTTCGCACAGTCCTTAGTTCGAGTACAATTCTAACTAAGTTGTGGGGTCGTCTAAAAAACGACTGAAAAATAGGGAACTGACACAGTGTGCTTGCACACAAGGAAGTTCGCACCTAAAGGTAGCCACATCCGTAATTCAGCTGAAGCTGAAACGGTTGCGTCTCATTTTTCCGAGTTTTTAGACCGAACACGATTGTAACGTAAGAAGTTTGACTATGCTCTGAAGAGCAAGCCAAACTAGGGTAGCTCACCAAGGTGGACTACCTACTTAGTTCGAGTACAATTCTAGGGTGTCTAAAACAGGGATAACCATCACTTACAATGAGGTGATTGGTTGATTTTCCTTGTTTACTTGTTACAGTAAAGATAAATTGATATAAATTAGGAGTAAAAAATGGCTGAAACAAAAGTAATGGCCTTGCGTGAAGCGATTAACTTGGCTCAAAGCGAAGAAATGCGTAAGGATGAAAAAGTATTCTTGATGGGTGAAGACGTCGGTATCTACGGCGGTGACTTCGGTACATCTGTTGGTATGTTGGATGAATTTGGTCCAAAACGCGTTCGCGACACGCCTATCTCTGAGGCAGCAATCGCTGGTTCTGCGGTTGGTGCAGCTCAAACGGGTCTTCGTCCAATCGTTGACTTGACCTTCATGGACTTTGTGACCATCGCCCTTGACGCGATTGTTAACCAAGCTGCGAAAACCAACTACATGTTTGGCGGCGGTTTGAAAACCCCTGTTACTTTCCGTGTGGCTTCAGGTTCTGGTATCGGTTCAGCGGCACAGCACTCCCAATCTCTTGAAGCATGGTTGACCCACATCCCAGGTATCAAGGTGGTTGCACCAGGTACAGCTAACGATGCCAAAGGTCTCTTGAAATCATCTATCCTTGATAACAACCCAGTTATCTTCTTGGAGCCAAAAGCTCTTTACGGTAAAAAAGAAGAAGTTAACTTGGATCCTGATTTCTACATTCCACTTGGTAAAGGTGAAATCAAACGTGAAGGTACTGATGTAACCATTATTTCATACGGTCGCATGTTGGAACGTGCCTTGAAAGCGGCTGAAGAAGTAGCTGCAGAAGGCATCAGCGTAGAAGTGGTTGACCCACGTACCCTTATCCCATTGGATAAAGAATTGATCATCGAATCTGTGAAGAAAACTGGTAAGGTTATCTTGGTCAACGATGCCTACAAGACAGGTGGTTTCATCGGTGAAATCGCATCAATCATCACAGAAAGCGAAGCCTTTGACTACTTGGATGCACCAATCATCCGTATCGCTTCAGACGATGTACCAGTTCCTTACGCAAACATTCTTGAAAACGCAGTATTGCCAAACGTAGAGAAAATCAAAGCGGCAATCTACAAGCAAGTAAACAGAGGTTAAGAAAGAATGAGAGGACGGGCAATCGTCCTAGCCCTGTTTGAAAGAGTGTAACCTGAATTGAGCTGACTTGGTAAAACAGTCTGGTTTATTGGTTACGTAAGAAACTGAAAGAAAGGAATTGAACCCGTCCGGAAAACTCGGAAAAAAGATAAATCGTTACGAAAATCAGGATTTTCGACGATTTCCTATTTTTCATTCGTTTTCTGTTCGGACTTGGTATCTTAATAATGGCTATTGAAATCATTATGCCTAAGCTCGGTGTGGACATGCAAGAAGGTGAAATCATCGAGTGGAAAAAACAAGAGGGCGATTTCGTCAATGAAGGCGACGTCATCTTGGAAATGATGTCTGACAAGACCAGCATGGAGCTGGAAGCAGAAGAGTCAGGCGTCCTATTGAAAATTGTTCATGGAAATGGTGCTACCGTTCCCGTAACAGAAGTTATCGCCTACATCGGTGCAGAAGGTGAAACCGTAGAAGCTGGAAGTGCTCCTGCCGTTGAGCCAGCTGCTGCGATTGAAGAAGTGCCAGCAGGTCGTGCCCCTGTTATCGTTGCTCCAGCAGTGGCAGCTAAGCCACAAGGTGGCGGTAAGGTGCGTGCAACTCCTGCGGCTCGTAAGCTAGCTCGTGAACTTGGTATCGACTTGGGTCTTGTTCCAGGAACTGGGGCAAATGGCCGTGTCCACAAGGTTGACGTTGAAGACTTCAAGGGTGCAGCTCCTAAGGCAACACCGCTTGCGGCTCGTATTGCAACAGACTTGGGTATTGACCTGACAACGATTGTTGGTACAGGTGTCAATGGTAAAATCCTCAAGGAAGATGTCCTTGCTCAAGTAGCTCCTGCAGTAACGGCAGAAGCGACAGTAACTGCTCCAAAAGAAGAAAAACCAGCTAAAGAATTGCCAGAAGGCGTTGAAATCATCAAGATGAGTCCAATGCGTAAGGCGATTTCAAAAGGTATGGTCAACTCTTACTTGACAGCTCCAACCTTTACGCTTAACTACGATATCGACATGACCAACCTCATGGCACTGCGTAAGCAAGTCCTTGAGCCAATCATGAACAAGACTGGTTTGAAAGTAACCTTTACAGACTTAATCGGTCTTGCGGTAACGCGTACGCTGATGAAAGAAGAGCACCGCTACCTCAATGCATCTTTGATCAACGATGCACAGGAAATCGAGTTGCACAAGTTTGTCAACCTTGGTATCGCAGTAGGTTTGGATGAAGGCTTGGTCGTGCCAGTTGTTCACGGTGCAGATAAGATGAGCTTGTCTGACTTTGTGGTGGCTTCAAAAGATGTCATCAAGAAGGCTCAATCTGGTAAGTTGAAGGGTGCTGAAATGTCAGGCTCAACCTTCTCTATCACCAACTTGGGTATGTTTGGTACCAAAACCTTTAACCCAATCATCAACCAACCAAACTCAGCAATCCTTGGTGTTGCGGCAACTGTTCAAACACCAGTTGTCATCGACGGTGAAATCAAAATCCGTCCAATCATGGCACTCTGCTTGACCATTGACCACCGTATCGTTGACGGTATGAATGGTGCTAAGTTCATGGTTGACTTGAAGAACTTGCTGGAAAATCCATTGGAATTGTTGATCTGATAAGGTTTTATTGGTCGAAAATAACGGAATATAGATTTCTGAATAGAAAATAAAGAAAGGATGTAGAACGAGTTCGTGACATTTGAACACGAACTAAATGCTTCGGAATTTAGATAGTCCGCCTTGGATGCAAGCATCCTTCGTTGGACTCCTAAAATTCTGTCGCATTTGACGTTCTTTGTATCATAACTATGGCAATTGAAATTATTATGCCGAAACTTGGTGTAGATATGCAAGAAGGCGAAATCATCGAGTGGAAAAAACAAGAGGGTGATTTTGTCAACGAAGGTGATGTTATCTTGGAGATGATGTCAGACAAGACAAGCATGGAATTGGAAGCGGAAGAATCAGGTGTTCTTTTGAAAATCGTTCATGGTAACGGTGCAACAGTTCCTGTAACTGAAGTCATTGCTTACCTTGGTGCAGAAGGTGAAACAGTTGAAGTGGGTGCTGCACCTGCTCCAGCTGAGGTTGCTCAAGCAACTGCTGACTTGAAAGCAGCTGGTTTGGAAGTACCTGCAGCTCCTGCAGCAGCTCCACAAGCTCCTAAGGCTGAATTGGCAGCTGACGAGTATGACATGGTTGTTGTCGGTGGTGGTCCTGCTGGTTACTACGCAGCTATTCGTGGTGCTCAATTGGGCGGTAAAATCGCTATCGTTGAGAAATCAGAATTTGGTGGTACCTGCTTGAACAAGGGTTGTATCCCAACTAAGACCTACCTTAAAAACGCTGAAATCCTTGACGGCTTGAAGATTGCGGCTGAGCGTGGTATCAACCTTGCTTCAACCAACTACACCGTTGATATGGATAAGACAGTTGACTTCAAGAACAAGGTTGTCAAGACCTTGACAGGTGGTGTAGCTGGCCTCTTGAAAGCTAACAAGGTAACAATCTTCAATGGTCTTGGTCAAGTAAACCCTGACAAGACTGTTGTCATTGGCGATAAAGTTATCAAAGGTCGCAGCATTATTCTTGCAACAGGTTCGAAAGTATCACGTATCAACATCCCAGGTATCGATTCTAAGTTGGTATTGACTTCTGATGATATCCTTGACTTGCGTGAAATTCCTAAGTCACTCACTGTTATGGGTGGTGGCGTAGTCGGTGTGGAACTTGGTTTGGTTTACGCATCATACGGCACAGAAGTAACAGTTGTTGAAATGGCTGACCGTATCATTCCAGGTATGGACCGCGAAGTGTCTGTTGAATTGCAAAAAGTCCTTTCTAAGAAAGGTATGAAATTCTTGACTTCCGTTGGTGTATCTGAAATCGTTGAAGCTAACAACCAGTTGACAATCAAGTTGAACGACGGTTCAGAAATTGTTTCTGAAAAAGCCCTTCTTTCAATCGGACGTGTACCACAATTGGCTGGTCTTGAAAATCTTAACCTTGAATTGGACCGCGGTCGTATCAAGGTCAACGAATACCAAGAAACATCTATCCCTGGTATCTACGCACCAGGTGATGTCAACGGTACTAAGATGTTGGCACACGCTGCTTACCGCATGGGTGAAGTGGCAGCTGAAAATGCAATTCACGGTAACCACCACAAGACTAAATTGGACTTCACACCAGCAGCGGTTTACACACACCCAGAAATCGCTATGGTTGGTTTGACAGAAGACCAAGCCATCGAGAAATACGGTAAAGAAAACATCCTTATCGGTCGCAACAGCTTCACTGGTAACGGTCGTGCTATTGCTTCTAACGAAGCACATGGTTTCGTAAAAGTTATCGCTGAGAAGAAATACCATGAAATCCTTGGTGTTCACATCATCGGTCCAGTTGCAGCTGAAATGATCAACGAAGCAGCAACTATCATGGAATCTGAGTTGACAGTTGATGACGTGGCAGCATCAATCCACGGTCACCCAACCTTCTCAGAAGTGATGTACGAAGCCTTCCTTGATGTGCTTGGTGTTGCGATTCACAACCCACCAAAACGGAAATAATATGTTAAACAAAAAGAAAGTCCAAATTTGGGCTTTCTTTTGCATTTTGAAGGATAATTCTACTTATCAGGGATGACGAAAAAAAGATAGTAGGTAATAAAAATAGAAAGACAGAGAAGGAAGAATTTAATGATCCATAAGGGAGCTAAGAAAATGGAGATAGCCATAAGCAAATAGATTTGCAATATAATTTTCTTTTTCCGCTTACGATCAATTTTTTTAGTTTCTGCATAATCCGCCACATAGACTTGATAGATTCTTGTCGTTCGCAACCAGTTTTCAAAGCGCTTGGAACTATTGGCAAAACAAAATCCTGCTAATAATAAAAAAGGAGTAGTTGGTAGAAGTGGTAAGACAATCCCGATTAGAGCAATTCCAAGACTTAAACAGGCAAAGATGAAATATAAATACTTGTTCATATTCCTATTGTATCATAAATATTTTTTCAGAAATACTTGCAATTAAGAAAAGAAAACGCTATCATTAAGGTAACGTGTATTTTCACGAAAATAAAAATAAGGAAAAGAGGAAAGAAAATGAAAGTCATTGCATTAGTGGGTACAAACTCGAATGCTTCCACCAATCGAAAGCTGTTAGCATTTATGGCAAAACACTTTTCGGAAAAAGCCGATATTGAGCTGCTGGAAATTAAGGAATTGCCCATGTTTAACAAACCAGCAAATAGAGAGTTACCTGAGGAAGTCATGGAAATGGCTAAAAAAATTGAAGCTGCTGACGGGGTAGTAATTGGAACGCCAGAATATGATCATTCTATTCCCGCTGTTCTCATGAATGCTTTGGCTTGGCTGAGTTACGGCATTTTTCCTCTGCTTAATAAACCGATTATGATTACAGGTGCCTCATATGGTACCTTAGGTTCTTCCCGTGCCCAGTTGCAGCTACGCCAGATTTTGAATGCTCCTGAATTGAAGGCCAGTGTATTGCCTGACGAATTTCTTCTCTCTCATTCCTTACAGGCTTTTGATGGCCAAGGGAATCTGATTGATTTGGAAACAATTCAAAAATTGGATGCTATTTTTGATGATTTCCGCTTATTTATTAAAATGACCGAAAAATTATCACATGCAAAAAATCTACTTCGGAAAGAAGCTGAAAATTTTGATTGGGAAAGTTTATAGGAGGAAGTAAGTTATGAAATTTGTTGGAATTGTTGGCTCTAATGCCGATCAATCATATAACCGCATGTTATTGGAGTATATCCGACGTCAGTTTAAAATCAAATTTGAGTTGGAAGTACTAGAAATCAAAGATGTGCCGATGTTTAATCAGGATGATGACCAGACGGATTGTTTTGCGATTCAGTATCTTTATAACAAGATTACTCGGGCAGATGGTGTTATTATTGCAACGCCAGAACATAATCATACCATAACTCCGGCTTTGAAGAGTACATTAGAATGGCTTTCTTATCGTCTAAATCCATTTACTGATAAGCCGGTCATGATTGTTGGAGCCTCTTACTATGATCAAGGAACTTCCCGTGCTCAAGTGCATTTGAGAAAAATTTTAGACGCTCCAGGTGTGAATGCCTTTACTCTTCCAGGCAATGAATTTCTCTTGGGTAAGGCCAAAGAAGCCTTCGATAAGAATGGGAACATTATTAGCCAGAATACTGTAAAATTCCTAGAGAGTTGCCTAGATAATTTTGTCAAATATGTAGGAGTAGTATCTCAGTTGAAAAAACCAAAACCTATTGAACCGGAAGATTTAGACTGTGGTCATCCGATAGCGACTACGATTGAGGGAGTTGATCCTGACGATCCAAATTGGTTGGAAAAAGCGGCTAAAAAAGTAGAGGCAGTTGAGGGGAATACCTATGTGAAATTAGATAAGGGATTATTAACTGTTGATCAGCTTAATATGTTCCTGAATGCAATGCCTTTTGAGTTAACATTTACAGATGATAACAACCAATTCCTCTATTACAATAACAGTCATCAAGATCCCGAAACAATGTTAGGGAAGCGCCTACCAGAACATGTCGGTGGCCGTTTGTCTACCTTGCATGGTTCCCTTTCACCTGCACGAATGAAGAATGTAGAGTGGGTTGTAGGAACTCTGAGAAATGGCAACCAAGAATATGTACGGACTATTGTGCCAGGAACACCACCTGAGGTTATCAATACACACAACTACCAAGCAATGTATTATCCGAATGGTTCTTTTGCAGGAATTAACGAAATCATTTTTAACTTCAAACCATGGTTGGATTGGTACTTGAAAGAAACAGGACAGAGTTTAGTTGGAGGAAAAGCACCTCAGATGCCTGCTCATGTAGATGCTTCTAGTGGCGCTTCGGAAGTTACAACGGTTGCAACGGATGCAAATTCAGGCGCATCTGAAGCTTACTAATAATTTCAGTTCAAGTGGAGAGATAGGTTGAACTGCCTCTCTCCTATTTTTCGATAGAGAAAGGATATTATGACTTTATTTCAGGAGAAAATTGGTGCTGCTTGTGCCAAGAAAGAAGCTCTCTTTGATGAGAGTCTGAGTCGCTATGCGCTACGCTCCATGTTTGCAGGAGCTTACCTAACCATGTCTACAGCTGTGGGGATAATAGGTGCAGATGTCATTGCTAGTCAATTTCCAGCCCTATCTCGCTTTGTTTTCACCTTCATTTTTGCTATAGGTTTGATTTTTGTGTTGGTTTTTAATGGAGAATTAGCCACTTCAAACATGATGTATTTGACAGTGGGAGCTTATTATAAGCAAATTTCATGGAAGAAAACATGCTTAATATTGCTATATTGCACAATTTTTAACCTTGTTGGTGCTGTCATTTTGGCTTATCTATTTAACCAATCTTTTTCTTTCCAACAGTTGACAGATAAAAGTTTTGTCATCAATGCAGTTCAGTTGAAACTCGCCAAGTCCGACTGGATGAACTTCATTGAGGGAATTACAGCGAATATGTTTGTCAATATGGCGATTCTGGGGTATATGCTTCTCAAGGAAGAAGGTGCAAAATTTTTTGTAGCAATTTCTGCTATTTTCATGTTCGTATTTCTCATCAATGAACATCTAGTAGCTAATTTTGCTTCGTTCATGTTAGCAGGTTTCAGCCCTGTTGACTCCATTAAAGGTTTTGACTTCATTAATATCCTTCGTCAATGGACAGTAGTCTTTTTCGGTAACTGGTTGGGGGGTGGCCTTTTTATTGGTATTGCCTACGCATGGCTTAATCAGACTAAAACGCTGCATAAAGAGGGATAGGCTATCCTTCCAAATAGAAGCAGGTTTGACGAATCTTTGGAGTTCTAATTTATCCAAGATGGTGAAAGTTGAAGTTTATCAATGCTTTTATGACGTATTTTATAGAAATAACACTATATTAGGGCTAACTCTAAAGGTCGGCTTATGACCAAATGTCAGTAAGTTCATGAGACTAGGTAGAAACTAAAATTTTAGCTTCTCGATTAACATTGGAACGTTCCAAAATAGCTTAGAATCAACGTTTCTGACAACGCAGTTCTAAGCTATTTTCTATTTTTAGGCCTTTTTACCTAGACTCCACATCATGCGAGGTCTAGTGATAGACTTTTTCAGATCAGCAACTGGAAATAATGACTTGTTGACGAACTCTTTTTGTCTAGTTCTCCCACTTTCTTTTGCATTGGTCAAGACACGAAAATTAAAAGGCTGGCACTTGGTGTGGGATCAGTTCCAGTGAAGGATTTCAGCCTGCTGCATTTGAACTTCAACAGCTTATCTCAGATAGCGAAGATTGATTAGATTTTGCTGTTTATGGGTATCAATGCTTCTCTCGGTTGTAAAAAACGAATATTCTGACAATTATTTTAGAAAATACTTGACATATTTATAAGAAAGCGTAAAATGGTACTAATCAGAAGAAGTAGGCTTCAGGTTTGTTTTCAGAAAACTGGCGGTTGTTGCGAGCCAGTAGCAGACGGAGTTGAAATGGGCTGATGTTTAAGATGTGAAGGTAACCAATAGCCTTCCGGTTGGCACCCCTTACCGTGCAACTCCTTGTTGGAGGAGTTTGAGATGACAAGTTTTTTTGTATACTCTTGTCAATGGAGGTGGCACCGCGCTAACTATAATTAGACGCCCTCGCACAGTTTTTTCTGTGCGGGGCTTTTTGCATTCCAAAAGAAGGAGTTTCTATGCACAAGATTCTACCAGCAGATATATTGACACCGATTTTAGCCTTTATGCGCCTACAAGGCAACCATAAAATTATCTTGGAATCTATTCCCAGGGAAAAGGAAAATGCTCGATTCTCGATCATTGCTTACAATCCCCTCTATGAAATCAAGTATGACCAAGGAATCCTAACCAACAATGGGGAGCCAGTAGAGGCCGATCCCCTGGATTATCTGCAAACCTTAGTGGTTCAGGGAGATTCCGCTGGTCAAATGCCTTTTCAAGGAGGAGCTATTGGTTTTGTCGGTTATGATATGATTGGCCTCTATGAACCGATCGGTCAGATTCCGACAGACAGCATTGGTACGCCAGATATGCATTTCTTTGTCTACGAATCTTACTTGGTTTTTGACCATAAAAAGGAAATTTTATCCGTTCATGAAGACAATACTTATAGTGGCCGCAGTTCGTCAGAAATGGCAGAGGCTCTGGCTCAGGTCTTGTCAGAATTGAAAGCGCCAGCTCCAGATGAATTTGCACCGCACAATCTTCATTCGCTGACCTTCCATAGTCATCTGGAAAAGGAAGTGTTCGAAGACATGGTTCGAAAGGCCAAGGAATTGATTCGGCAGGGCGATATGTTTCAGTGCGTGCTAAGTCAGCGCTTCTCCGCGGAGATTGCAGGCAGTCCTCTGGATTACTACCGCAATTTACGGGTAACCAATCCATCCAATTATCTTTACTTTTATGATTTTGGAGATTACCAGATTATCGGAGCCAGTCCAGAAAGTCTGGTGTCTGTGAAAGATGGTTTTGTGACCACCAATCCGATTGCAGGCACTCGGCCGCGCGGTGGAGATGATGAAGAGGATAGAAAATTGGCAGCAGATTTGCTGGCGGACAGTAAGGAAGTGGCTGAACATCGCATGTTGGTCGATTTGGGACGCAATGACATAGGCCGCATTGCTCAGATTGGCACGGTCGAGTTAAGCAACTATATGGAAGTGGAATACTTCCGCTATGTTATGCACTTGGTTAGTGTTGTCAAGGGGAAATTATTGCCTGAGTTGACAGCCTTGGATGCGCTCAAGGCGACCTTGCCTGCGGGCACCGTATCAGGGGCTCCGAAGATTCGGGCTATGCAACGGATTTACGAGTTGGAGCAGGAGAAACGTGGTATCTATGCTGGTGCGATTGGTTATCTGTCTGCCTCTGGAGATATGGATTTTGCCATAGCCATTCGGACCATGGTCATTAAGGCTGGCAAGGCCTATGTACAGGCAGGAGCAGGAATTGTGTACGACAGCATTCCTGAAAATGAATACCTTGAAACGGTGAACAAGGCCAAGGCCATGACGAGAATAGGAGACAGACATGATTCTTTTGATTGATAACTATGATTCATTTACCTACAATTTGGCCCAATACCTAGGGAAATTTTCGCCCGTCAAGGTGCTGCGAAATGATGTGGACAATCTGTTTGAGGAGGCGCAGCAGGCGGCAGGTCTGGTTTTTTCACCGGGACCAGGTTGGCCAGCGGATGCCGGTAAAATGGAAGAGCTGATTCGAGTCTTTGCAGGTCAAAAGCCGATTTTAGGTATTTGTCTGGGTCATCAAGCCATTGCAGAAGTGTTCGGAGGTAAGCTGAGGCTGGCTAAAACGGTCATGCACGGGAAGCAGAGTTGCATGCGTCTCGAGGGAGCAACTCCTCTTTTTAGAGGCTTACCAGAAGAGTTGACCATTATGCGTTACCATTCTATCGTGGTGGATGAGCTGCCACATGATTTTAAAGTGACTGCTCGTGCCTTAGACGATGGTGAAATTATGGCCATGCAGCATAAACAGCTTCCGATTTATGGGCTCCAATTTCACCCAGAAAGTATTGGTAGTCCAGAGGGGCTGCAAATGATTGAGCAATTTGTTAAGGAGGTTCTGGGATGAAAGAAATCTATGAAAAATTGGCTGCCAAGCAAGATTTATCCGAGGCTGAAATCGAAGCGGTTTTTAATCGTATTTTGGCTGGGGACTTGTCCGAAAGCCAAATCTCAGCTCTTTTACTGGGATTGAAAGTTAAGGGAGAGTCTGTTGAGGAAATTGCTGGGGTGGTAAAGTCTTTGAAAAATCATGCAGTCCAACTCCCGCAAGTCTTTACAGATACCATGTGTAACTGTGGTACAGGTGGAGACCAGTCTTATAGTTTCAATATTTCAACGACAGCCTGCTTTGTCTTGGCGGCTGGGGGTGTCCGTCTTGCCAAGGCTGGCAATCGTTCGATTTCATCCAAGTCTGGTTCGGCTGATGTGTTAGAGGAGCTTGGAATCAACATTGGAGCAGGTCCGGATATTTTGGCCAAAGCCTTGTCAGAGGTCGGTTTAGCCTTTGTATTTGCCCAGACCATGCATCCTGCCATGCGGTTTATTGGGCCAGCCCGTCAGGCTTTGGGGACTCCCACGATTATGAATATTGTCGGGCCTCTGGCGAATCCCCTGCCCTTGGACAGCCAGTTGATGGGGGTTTATCGGGAAGAGTTGCAGCTGCCCTTGGCTCAGGTAATGCAGAAGCTGGGGCGCAGAAGAGCCTTAATCATCACAGGTCCAGATCAGATGGATGAAGCAGCCCTCTACGGGGTGAATCGCTACACGCTCTTGGCCGAGGGACAGATTAGTCAAGGCAGCTTTAGCTATGAGGATTTGGGGCTTGAACCCTTGGAATTGTCAGCAATTCAGGGAGGCGATGCCAGTGAGAATGCAGCAATCTTGCTGTCTGTTTTGCACAATCAAGCCAGTCCTTATTTGGAAACGACGGTCCTAAATGCTGGCCTAGGTTTCTTTGCGAACGGCAAGGTTGCAAGTATTCTTGAAGGGATGGACCTGGCTCGGCGCTTAATTGCAGATGGTTCGGCCCTTAGAACATTAGAGGCGCTCAAGGAGGTTCAGGTATGAGTCATGATTTCTTGTCGAGGATTTTACAACAAAAAGAGGCCGAGGTGGCGGAGTTGGCCCTTGAACCAATCGGCCCCTTACGGCAGACCTACAGGCTCTATGATTTTCTTAAAGAGCATGGGGAGCGTTTACAGGTCATTGCTGAGGTCAAAAAGGCCAGTCCCAGTATGGGCAATATCAATCTGAATGTCGATATTGTAGAACAAGCTCGTCTCTATGAGACTGCTGGCGCAGCCATGATTTCGGTGCTGACGGATCAGGTGTTTTTCAAGGGAGACTTGGAATTTCTTCGCCAGATTTCAAAGCAGGTCGCCATCCCAACCCTGGCTAAGGATTTTATCATTGATGAAAAGCAGATTATTCGCAGTCGCAATGCAGGCGCTACGGTAATCCTGCTCATTGTTGCAGCCCTGTCAGAAGCTAGGCTCAAGGCCCTCTATGATTTTGCGACCTATTTGGGGCTGGAGGTTTTGGTTGAAACTCACAATCTCTCTGAATTAGAAATCGCTCACCGCATAGGGGCAAAGATTATCGGGGTCAATAATCGAAATTTAACGACATTTGAAGTCTCTCTTCAAACCAGTCTGGACCTGGCCCCTCACTTTCTTGCGGATCGGGTGTATGTGTCCGAGTCGGCTATTTTTACGGAAGAGGATGCTAGGCTGGTCGCCCCCCATGTTCAGGCAATCTTAGTCGGCACAGCCCTTATGCAGGCTGAGAATGTCTCTCAAAAAGTAAAGGAGTTATCGATTGACAAAAGTTAAGATCTGCGGTCTATCCACCGAAGAAGCTGTCTGTGCAGCGGTGGAGGCAGGAGCTGACTATATCGGTTTTGTCTTCGCTCCCAGTAAGAGACAGGTGAGCCTAGACCAGGCTCGCCAGCTGGCGACCTTGATTCCCAGTTCTATTCAAAAAGTGGGTGTCTTTGTCAGCCCCAGCCTAGCGGAACTAGAAGAGGCTATTGCAGAAGTCCCATTGGATATGGTTCAAATCCACGGTGAGTGGGATGACTGCCTATCTAGTCATATTTCCCTTCCACTTATCCGTGCCCTGCAGCTAGGAAATGGTCCAATAGAGCTTGCTGCCAGCGCAGACTACCTGCTCTTTGACGCTCCAGTGGCAGGTTCGGGCCAGACTTTTGATTGGAATGTGCTGGCGGAACAAAAATTGGAAAAACCGTTTTTTATAGCAGGCGGTTTGACGGTTGATAATGTGGCCGCAGCACAATCCCTATTTTCTCCCCATGCGCTTGATGTATCGTCAGGTGTTGAGACAGACGGGCGGAAGGACCCTGAAAAAATAAAAGCATTTATAGAAAGAGTAAAATTATGACCTATCATCAACCAAATAGAGATGGATTTTTTGGCGAATTTGGTGGTCGTTTCGTGCCAGAAACGCTGATGACCGCAGTTTTGGAATTGGACAAGACCTACCGTTCCGCCAAAGAAGATCCAGCCTTTCAGGCAGAATTTGAAGAACTCTTGCGCCATTATGTTGGTCGAGAAAATCCCCTTTACTTTGCCAAACGCCTGACAGACTACTGTGGTGGCGCGAAGATTTATCTCAAACGCGAAGATCTGAACCACACAGGTGCCCATAAGATTAACAATTCACTGGGCCAGGTGCTATTAGCCAAACGCATGGGCAAGAAGAAAATTATCGCAGAAACAGGTGCAGGACAGCACGGCGTTGCCACCGCAACAGCTGCCGCGCTCTTTGACATGGAATGCACCATCTACATGGGAGAGGAAGATGTCAAACGGCAGGCCCTCAATGTCTTTCGGATGGAATTGCTGGGCGCCAAGGTCCATCCTGTCACGGACGGATCACGGGTACTCAAGGATGCGGTCAATGCTGCCCTTAGGGCCTGGGTAGCCCAAGTCGAAGACACTCATTATGTCATGGGTTCGGTACTGGGCCCAGCACCTTTTCCTGAAATCGTTCGGGATTTCCAAAGTGTAATTGGAAAGGAAGCTAAGCGCCAGTTTGCAGCCCTTTCAGGTGGCAATTTGCCCGATGCTCTCTTGGCTTGTATCGGCGGTGGTTCCAATGCCATGGGGCTCTTCTATCCTTTCGTGAATGATACCTCTGTTGCCATGTACGGTGTTGAAGCAGCAGGTCTGGGTTTGGAGACTGATCGCCATGCGGCTACTTTTGCCAAAGGCAGACCCGGCATTTTACACGGGGCCTTGATGGATGTCTTGCAGGATGAAAATGGTCAAATACTTGAAGCCTTCTCTATTTCAGCAGGTCTGGATTATCCAGGGATTGGGCCAGAACACAGCCATTTCAATGCCATTAAACGAGCAACCTATGTATCGGTGACCGACCAAGAGGCCTTGGAGGGTTTCAAACTCCTCTCCCGCCTAGAGGGCATTATTCCAGCCCTGGAATCCAGCCATGCCATCGCCTATTTGCCGACCCTAGCGAAAGAACTCGGCCCAGACAAATCCATCATTGTCTGTCTCTCTGGGCGTGGAGACAAGGATGTTTCCCAAGTGAAGGATAGATTCGCAGCAGAAAAAAAGGAGGGTTAAGATGACCAAGACCTTACAAGTACATTTGCAGGAAATAAAGAATGCAAAGAGAGGAATTTTTGTTCCCTATATCATGGCAGGTGACCATGCTCAAGGCCTAGATGGTCTCTTTGAAACCATTGCCTTTCTGGAAAATGCTGGTGTTTCGGCGATTGAAATCGGAGTGCCTTTTTCAGATCCTGTAGCGGATGGACCGATTATTGAAGCCGCTGGGCAACGCAGTCTGGCTAAGGGAGTGACTTTGGCAGCGCTTGTTCAAATACTTCAGCAAGAGGCTAGTCGCGTTCCTTTGGTGATGATGACTTATTTTAATCCAGTTTTTCAGTATGGGCTGGATAAATTTTTACATGATTTAGAGCAGACTTCTGTCAACGGGCTGATTATTCCAGATCTTCCTTTTGAACATGAGTCCATCATCAAGGAACGGCTGAAAGGAAGGGACCTGTGCTTGATTAGTTTGGTCAGCCTGACAACAGGGATTGAGCGGCAAAAACAGTTGGTCCAAGAGGCTCAGGGCTTCGTCTACGCAGTCGCGATCAATGGGGTGACAGGAAAGACAGATAGCTACCGCGAGGATTTGGACCGTCACCTGCAACAACTGACGGACCTGTCACCTGTACCTGTTCTTACAGGCTTTGGCGTTTCTAGCCCGAAAGACATTCTCCGCTTTAATCAGGTTTCTGATGGTGTGATTGTTGGCTCAAAGATTGTCCAAGGGCTATATGAAGGCAAAACGGCTGCTGTCCAGGACCTAGTTGAGTTTGGCTGTCAAGTAGAGAAAAATGGGAGCCCAAGTTCTACCTAAAAATTGCCCCCTATCAATAAAAGCCAGGAATCCAGTATAGTTCCTATTATAGTATCAGTTTATCGGACTTTACGGCTTGGATTTCGTTTTTGAATCGGCTATAATCAGATTATAAGAACCTGTATTCACAAGTAAAGGACTTAATCTAAGAAATCGTTTTTCACTCATCAAGGCAGTTTTTTGGAGGAATACTGACTGTATTTTGAAAAAAAGCTAACGCTGAGTAGCTGAAAAACTAGCCTTAGCTAGAAGTGCTGAACGGTGACTACAGGTGCTAAGAATACGATGAGGTAACAATATGGGAAAAATAATCTTCTTAGATGTGGACGGAACCTTGGTGGACTACCACAACCGTATTCCAGATTCAGCGGTTGCAGCCATTCGCAAGGCCAGAGAAAATGGCCATCTGGTCTATGTCTGCACGGGTCGCAGTCGGGCAGAAATGCAGCCAGAACTCTGGGACATCGGCCTGGATGGCATGATTGGGGGAAACGGTTCCTATGTGGAACACCAGGGTCAGGTCATCATGCACCAGCTCATTTCCAAGGAGGATGCCAAGGC